>DASTJX010000289.1:0-35918 GCA_035716265.1 Nitrospira sp. | reverse complement strand
CGTAGGGCCGAATCGTATCGAGGTGAGAACGCAACACATACGGCGCTACAGCCTCTATTTGAACGATCGCCTTATCGACACAGCAAAACCGGTCAGCATATGGACGAATGGACAACTGTCCTTTGATGGACCTGTGACGGTGTCAATTGACATACTGTTACGCCAGGCACGGCTCCGTCGCGATCCTCGGCAGCTGTTTCCCATTCATCTCCCGGTGCTGGTTCCAACACAGGCCTCATGAGCATCGGGGACCGGCTGTTTCAAGGACACCGCTCAGGGTTTTTCTGGCTCGTAGTGGCGGTGCTCGCATCGGTTTCTTCCGGTCACGTGCGGGCCGACTCCTGTTTTGTAGCCAGTGAACAGTCCGGAATCGCGTTTCCCGCTGTTAAGATCGCCGGTGACTGGACTTGCCGCCTCCAACTTGTGATCGATCACCACATCAGTGCCAACACCGTTGGACCATTGATAACCGCGATGGCTGAGCCAATGTATCTGTACATGCTCGACCGGCCACCGGTAGCGGCCGCGCTCATCAATCGGCTGGATCTGGCAGACTACAAGTCCGAGGAGCGGGGTCCCGGGCGGTGGTGGGGCAGCGATGGGGAAGGAACGGAGGGCATCGTGCAGCTGATATCCCAGGATCGCACGACGCGGGTATATTACCTTGAAGGCACGCACCATAGCAGTTTGCTTCCCAATGTAAGCGGCAAGGCCGTCATCTTTCTTCGAATGAGGCCGGTGAAGGACGAGCGCGGCTCGGAGGCAATGGAAAGCACGATGGTGGCGTACACGATGTTGGATAACCGTGTTCTTTCCGGCTTCGTTTCGCTTCTGCGCCCGCTCATCGATGCAACGGTGATGCGCAAATTGTCTAAAGGCCTTGAAGTGGTGAACCGGTTGGGTCTCGAAATGGACCGCCGGCCCGATCGCGTGCTGTTTGAGGCCACGGATCCTCCTCCCTTGCCCGAACAGGACGTTGCTGTATTAACGCAGGCCTTACGCCGCCGCCACAATTCGTCGGCCACTCCTCACTCCTCGCGTCCGGCGCCATGACGACCGCTCGAAGTTTTACACTGCTCTGCACCATCGGTGTGTTTTGTTTTATCAGCTACAACATGGTACGGATGCCCGTCCTGGCGTTGTTCGCTGAGTCGCTCGGTGCAAGCCCCGAGCGAATCGGCGTGATCGTGTCTGTGTCCACTCTGACAGGCGTGTTGCTCAAGCTTCCCTCCGGCGCGCTTTCTGACATTTACGGCCGTCGCATGCTGCTGCGTGTCGGAGTCATCGCCTTCGGTCTGCCTCCATTTCTCTATCCCTTCATCTCGGATCTGAACCTGCTCACGTTGCTACGGCTCTTTCATGGCCTGGCGACGGCGATCTTCGCCCCCAGTGCGCTCGCCACCGTCGCCGAACTGTATCGCGAGCGGCGCGGGGCAGCACTCGGCACCTATACGGCCTGTACACAATCCGGTGCGTTGCTGGGCCCATTCATCGGCGGATACCTCGCCTTTGCAGCCGGATTTCAGTCTGCGTTCCTCACTGCTGGATTTTTCGGGTGCATCGCTATCGTGCTGTTTTATAGTTTGCGGCTGACGCCCCCTCCATCACGCCGACAGGAAAGAGGCCTGGCGCCGGTCGTGACGGAAATGTGGAAGGGGTTTAGTATCGTCGCCCGCAACCGCAAGGTCCTGATAACCAGCTCCACGGATGCGGCCAAAATGATTGCCAACGGAGCGTTGATGGCCTTTTTGCCGCTCTATGGCGTCGGGATCGGCCTTAACGCTGGCGAAGTCGGACTCCTGTTCACGGTTCAATCCCTGACGTCGTTCTTCTCAAAACCCATCATGGGACGAGTCTCAGACCGAGTGGGCAGGCAGCCGTTGATTATGCTGGGCTTGGTGATTTGTGCGGCCACGTTCGTCTGTATCCCGCATGTGGCAAGTTTTGTCGTGTTGTTGTTTCTCACGGCAGGGTTTGGTTTCGGGGAGGCGGTGGTCTCGTCTTCTTCCTCGGCGTTCGTGGCGGACAGTTCGGAGTTCAAGACGTTGGGTGCAGGCATGGGGATGCAAGGCACCATCGGAGATATCGGCCATGCCAGTGGTCCGTTGTTGGCCGGTGTGCTCATTGCCCACACGAGTTATGCCTCGGCATTTACGACCATCGCCGGCCTCCAGATGGCTGCCGCCGGATTTTTTTGGCTCACCATGAGAAAATAAATACCGCTATAATGGAGCGCCATGCAAGAAATGGCGACTGAAAACATTGTGATTGGTGTGCTTGCGGCGATCGGCGTCATGGTCCTGATCGTGGTGTTTGTCTATGTGGTGAAGCAAATGTTTACTCAGAAAAGCGAATAGGCTCACTGGTTCAGCTTCTCCCAAATGGCGAAGACGAGAGGCGAACTATTTTAAATAACTTTTATGTTCACCGGAATCGTTGAAGAGATGGGCGCGGTGACCGCGATTGAAAAAACTCTCGCCGGCACGCGACTGACCATCCTAGCCTCGGCCATCATGGGTGATTTGAAGGTCGGGGACAGCATCAGCATCAACGGGACCTGTCTGACTGTGGTGACCAAAGGCGAAGCCACTTTCGTTGTGGACGTTTCCCCGGAAACCTTGTCCGTGACGACCCTCGGTGAACTGGCCGGGGGTATGCCGGTCAATCTCGAGCGGGCCATGAAGTTGAATGAACGGATCGGCGGACACCTTGTCGCAGGTCATGTGGACGCGGTCGGGACTATCCGCGGCCGGCATCAGGAAGGGAATGCAATCGTCTTGTCCATCGAAGCGCCGCCTGAAGTGTTGCGGTATTGCGTATCCAAGGGTTCGGTCACGGTCGATGGGACAAGCCTCACAATTAACGAAGTGATCGACTCTTCGTTCAGCGTGGCCATCATTCCCCATACGGCCACAGCGACGACGCTGGGATTGAAGCAGGTGAATGACACTGTCAATCTGGAATCGGACCTCATCGGCAAATACGTCGAGCGGTTGCTTCAGCAGAGAAGCCAGCTTCCGAAGCCTGCTCCCGTCATCGACAAGGACTATCTCAAAAAGCGCGGACTGCTGTAGAGCCTGTGCCCTGCTGTTTCAGGGCGATACCACTTCCACCCGAAGGCTCGATACAATGGGCCATGCGCGGATCCTTAATCCCATCCACACCACCACCAGGGTTTCACTACCTGCCTGACTGGATCACCGTGGAAGAGGAGAAGCTTCTCTTGTCGCAGATTGAACAGTTGTCGCTCTCCGAGATCCGCATGCATGGCGTGACCGCCAAGCGACGTGTCGTTCATTTCGGGTGGGATTACGGCTACGATTCGTGGACGATCGAGCCGACAGAGCCGATACCTGATTGGTTGACGCCTTTGCGCCTGCGGGCGGGTGCTCTGATGGGCGTGTCAGCAGAAGCGGTGGAAGAAGTGTTGGTCACTCGCTACGATCCGGGTGCCGGCATCGGATGGCATCGAGATGCCCCGATGTTCGGTCCCATGGTCGTCGGTGTCTCTCTGGCAGGGACTTGCCGTATGCGGTTTCAGCGCAAGGTCGCAGCTCAACGAGAAACGGCCGAGGCCATGCTCGCACCAAGGTCGTCATATCTCTTAGCCGAGGCAGCCCGTTTCCTGTGGCAGCATTCCATACCGCCAGCAAAGGAGTTGCGCTACTCCATTACATTTCGCACCTTGAAGGCTCGCTAGGCCGGGCTGGCATGCAGGTCAGTCCATTGAGCTACAGCGTGTGGCACTTCATTCATGGTTCATTCTGAGCCGACGACCGGTAAGCAACAAACAGCCAGAGACCCGCCACCACTGAAGTCACCACGATCAAGCCGAACTGGACGACGAAGTTGATGGGTCCCACATAGATTTTGTAGATCTGGAGCGCAATGATCGGCACTCCAACCGCTAAGGCCAGAGCGATCACGTGCCGTCTCATATAAATGGGTTCGCCTGGCTTTCTTACTCCGCGCGGCATGGTCCTTGGATTCTTCGGTTTAACTTGGATTTATCTACCTATCCACCACAGGTCTGACCGCGCACTGCTGAAGCGGACATCGGACCCGCGCTGTGTCTCCCGTTGCCGAGAGGGAGTGTTCCGCTTAAGGCGGATGGCGGCGCTGTTCGCCATTCCATTCGAGCGAAGCTCAGAATGGAACAAGTTACGCCGCCAAGCGAACGCGAGGCTTACGGGGACCCAACAAGGGTCTGGCCTCAAGCGAAGCAGGAGCGGTCAGACCAATTTTTCATTTCATCAGAAACGGTTTCGAATCCTCGCCTGATGCCGTCGTCACTGTGACAATAGCCAGCCCTTTTCGCCCTGCGGTTGGGACAGTGGCGGTAATCGTGGTCTCGTCCTTCACCTTGTAGGTCGCCGCATGCCCGGGACCAAAAGACACGCCGCGCAGACAATCGGCGGAACCGAAATTCGTCCCGGTAATCGTGACTTTGTCTCCTGCTTTCCCTTCGTCGGGGGTCAGTTTGACGATTCTGGGTGCTTCGCCGAAACAGGCTTTCGCTGCTCCTGCTTTCTCGGCCGATTGATATTTCGGTTTATCCGTTTTTGAAATCTTGGGTTTAGGTGCCTTGGCTTCGGACGCAGCTTTGGGCTTCGTGGCCGATTTGTCCTTGTCCGCTGCGGGTGCCAGCTCAGGATAACCCGCCACGAGCAGGAAACCGACTGTACCAATCAACACCATTGTACGGCCCATTCGCTTCACCATGCCTGCCTCCTTCGCCGCAGCGCCACGTGCGCTGCATGGACTTGCGGTGCATCACTCCTCAATGGTTGAGATATCTCCTGGGTCTTGACCAAGTTCTTTCGCTTTCAGCACCCGGCGCATGATCTTGCCGGAGCGCGTCTTTGGCAGCGACGTGACAATATCGACTTCCGAGGGAACGGCGATTTTCCCCAGCTCATGCTGGACCTGATCTTTTATGGACTGGATGAGCGCAGGGTTTGCGATCTCCCCTTGCTTAAGGATGATGAAGGCCTTGATCGTCTCACCGACAGTCTTGTGAGGTTTGCCGATGACGGCGGCCTCAGCCACGGCGTGGTGACTGACGAGCGCGCTCTCGACTTCGGCGGTTCCAAGGCGATTGCCTGCGACCTTGATCACATCATCGGCACGGCCCATAAACCACATGTATCCGTCGGCGTCCTTGTGACAGACGTCGCCCGCCGTATAGCAGTTTGGAATGATGCTCCAATAGGTTTTGTATCGCTCGGGATCTTTGTAGATTGTACGCATCATCGATGGCCACGGTTTCTTAATCACGGCAAAACCGCCCTGGTGAGCGGGCAAGGAATTGCCTTGACGATCGACGACGTCGGCTTCGATACCTAAGAATGGTCTGGTGGCGGACCCAGGCTTCAGGGCGACGGTAGGCAGCGGCGTGATCAGAATGGATCCTGTTTCCGTCTGCCACCAGGTATCCATGATCGGCTTATCGCCGCCTGCGGCACGATGAAACCATTCCCACGCCTCGGGATTAATCGGTTCGCCAACGCTGCCAAGAATCCGCAAGCTGGACAGGTCGTATTGTTTTGGCCAGTCCTCGCCATGCCGCATCAGCAGCCGAATGCCAGTCGGCGTCGTGTAAAAAATTGATACGCCATACCGCTCGATCAGGTCCCACCAGCGACCTGGATTGGGAAAATCCGGTTTTCCTTCGGCGGTGAGCACAGTGGCTCCATTGAGAAGAGGGCCATAGACGATATAGCTGTGGCCGGTGACCCATCCGGGGTCAGCGACGCAGAAGTACACGTCGTCGTCTTTCAGGTCGAACACGTACTTGGTCGTTGTGTAGGTGCCGACCATGTACCCGCCGTGAACGTGCACGACGCCCTTGGGTTTTCCTGTCGTGCCGGACGTGTACAGGATGTACAACGGGGTTTCTGAGTCCAGTGGCTTCGCTTCACAAACAGCCGGTTCTCCCTTGACCCAATCCGTCCAGTCGAGTTCTTTCGGAGCCGCCGGGGAGGGGCTTGACGGTTGTCGCCGAACTACGACGACCCGCTCGACGGAGGAGCACTGCTTCAACGCCTCATCAACGATCGGTTTGAGGGCAATGACCTTGGTCCGGTCGAATCCGACGTCCGCGGTAATGACCAATCGGGATTCGGCGTCGTTGATACGGCTGGCCAGGGCTGGCGCGCTGAATCCCGAATACACGACGCTGTGGATCACCCCGATGCGGGCGCACGCCAACATGGCAATGAGCTGTTCAGGAATTTTGGGGAGATAGATGGTGACGCGGTCGCCTGTGTTCAGGCCCAGCTTCTTCAGCGCGTTGGCGCACCGATTGACCTGGCGATAGAGTTCACCGTAGGTAAAAATGCGTTCACGGTCGTCTTCGCCGACCCAGATGAGGGCAACCTTATTCTTGCGCCAGGTGTTGACGTGCCGGTCGAGGCAATTGTACGTGATATTGCACGTGGCTCCCACGAACCATTTAGCCCAGGGGTAATTCCATTCCAGAACTCTGGACCACGGCGAAAACCAGTCCAACTCCTTGGCCATGCCGCTCCAGAAGGCTTCGGGGTCGGCAATCGATTTCTGGTACTCCTTCTCGTAGTCCTTGATATGCGCCGCGGCAATCGTCTTGGCCGTCGGCCGATAGACACGGCTCTCTTTGAGGAGGGTTTCTATGTTTTCCGTCATGGCTGAACAGCTCCTTTGGGCTGGACCGCATCCGATGCCGCCATTATCGGCAAGCGGCTGGGGCGGCGCAACCATACAACGGTACGGTCGCCGATGCAATTCCGAAAGCCTGTGGTTGACAGCTGGACAGGGCCAGAGTACGCTGATTTCACAGAGTGCCTGAGACGCGTCTACTATGATGCTTCCCTCTTCACGCCCATCATTCCAGTCACGATTTCTGCCGGTTCTGGTCATTCTCGCGATGGCATGCCTCAGCCCTGCGCCGGCGGCCGCTCAGATGGGAAAGCCTGAGGGGCTGTACTACAAATCGTGGGCCGTCGTCATTGGAATTGAAAACTATCTGCTTGCGCCGAAAATTCCCGGTGTCATCGAAGACGCCAAAGCCGTCGCCGAAGTCTTTCGCCGATTGGGATTCGAAGAGGTCGTCGAACTCTACGACAAGGACGCGAGTTCGCGGCGGTTGCAGCAGACGCTGGTCGATTTCCTGCCTCGGAAGGTGGGCCGCCAGGATCGTCTGGTTATTTATTTCTCCGGCCATGCCGGGATTACCCAGAGCGGCTCGGGGAAGGAACTGGGTTATCTCGTACCCTGGGATGCGCAGCCAGGGAATGTCTCGAAAGCAGTGACCTTTGAACAGCTCAAAGAGTTTAGTCACCGCAGTGCCTCGAAACACACGCTGTTCGTATTCGATACTGCTGTCCGAGGGTGGGAAGCCAGTGCGGCACAGGCGCTTTCGCTTGAAGGGCGAAGCGCCCCGGAGGACGATACGGAAAAACGCGCCGTCCAGGTGTTGACAGCGGCCGACAAAGGAGAGGCCGCTGTGAGAACACAGGATCGCAGTGTGTTCGTACTGGCGCTGATGAAAGCGCTCACCGGGGAGGGGGACATTGACAAAAATGGTTGGCTGATGGCGTCCGAAGTCGGGCGGTTCGTCAGTCAGCACGTGACGGATCACACCAAGGGTGCCCAGCATCCGACGTTTGCCCAGTTGGAAGGCGATGGTGACACCATCATCATCGAAGGACGAAAGGCGGCATTCCGCCTGGGCGGCGAGCCCCAGTCACCTGCTGAGCGTCAGCAAGCAGCACGGATGCACTACGAGCAGGCCTTTGCCCTCCTGCAAGATGGAAAAGCGCAGGACGAAGCTTTGGAGCGACTCAATAAGGCGCTGGAATACGATCCGACATTTGGCGACGCCTATGTGCTCAAAAGCTACGTGCGGCTCGAAGTCATTCCTGATCTGGAGGAAGCGCTGAAGGCCGGAAAGTTGGCGGTCCAGTACGCTGCAAACAACCCGGATTCACACTATACGCTCGGATTGATCTACGAGAAACGGGGGCAGTATGCGGAGGCCGAACGCGCCATGCGTGCAGCGTTGGCCGCCAACCCGAGTTATGTCGACGTCTATTTCACGCTTGGGTCGCTGTATGCCGATCAGTTAAAGGATCAAAAGAAAGCGGTCGAAGCTTTCGAGCGTTACCTCGAGCTAGGCGGGACCCATAACCGGGCACGGGAAGCCGTCGCCCAGTCGCATGCAGCTGACCCGCCGCTTCCTTCCCAAAACCCCTAATCTCGTGCGCCGCCTTTGAGATAGCCCAAGCCGATTTTCAGGGCTCGTCTGGTGATTTCCGGCCACCGAACCTGGGGATATTCGGCGAGGACGGCGGCAGCTTTCGCATCTTGGACATCGAGATTCACGATCTTGATGATGCCTTCGTCGATCTGTACATCAGCCACGGATACCTCCTTGAACCTATAAACTAGGGACCACTCGCGTTGACGGAATGAGGGGTGCATGGTACCATATTTGCACTGGTCTCGACGCCGGACGGACACCCACGCAGACCAGACCGCCATCCAAGCTAGCCAAGGAGGACATCGCATGAATCAGCTACGAGGGTCTTTCTCCAGCGCGATCTGTGGTGCGTTGACCTTGATACTGGTGCTGGGGCTAGCCGCATGCGGCGGACCTCCCAAATGGGTGAAGCAAGGGTCCGGTGCCTTCAACGAAAAAGATACGAAAGCCTTTTATGGCGTCGGATCCGTCACAGGCGTCAAGAATGAGCCCCTGGCCTGGGACACCGCTGAAAACCGCGCACGGGCCGAAATTGCCAAGACCTTTGAAACGTACACCGGCTATCTGATGCGTGACTATGCGGCCTCGACAACCGCCGGCGATTTTACACGCAACACCGAAGAACAAAACGTCGAACGAGCCATCAAAACCGTCACCACCACCACCTTGAGCGGCGTACGTCCAATCGAACGATATAAGGACGACAAGACCAGCACCTACTACGTGTTAACCAAATTGAATCTGGAGGAAATGAAGAACAATCTCGAGCAGGCTAAGGAATTGAACGCGCAAGTGCGCGATTTCGTCCGTAAAAATGCGGACAAGCTGTTCGAGCGTTTGGAGAAGGAAGAAGACAAGCGGGCTAACCATTAATGAAGGAGCCCGTGATGAACGTCATGCCGGAACGCAACCGTTGGAGCAAGCTAGCGGTGCTCATGTGCCTGCTGGTGGGCCTGGCGGCGTGCGGCGGTGAAACCCGGGTCACTCGTATCGATGCCGGAGTGGTGACCGACTTAAGCGGGCGTTGGAACGATACGGACTCCCGTATTGTGGCCGAATCCATGGTCAAGGAAGCGCTCGAGTATCCGTGGTTGAATACGTTCAGTCAATCCAAACGACGGCAGCCGGTGGTTGTCGTCGGCACCGTGTTGAACAATAGTCATGAACATATCAACGTGCACACATTCGTGACCGATTTGGAGCGTGAGCTGACCAATTCTCAAAGGGTGACGTTCGTGGCGGGCAAGAATGAGCGAGACGAAGTCCGCTCAGAGCGCAAAGAACAGGCGATGTATGCCAGGGAAGATACACAGAAGGCTCCGGGCAAGGAAATCGGTGCCGATTACATTATGAAGGGCACGATCGCCACGATTCTGGATGAAGCAGACGGCACCAAGGCGATGTTCTATCAGGTCGATCTCCAGATGGTGGATTTGGAAAGCAACGCCAAGGTGTGGTTCGGGCAAAAGAAGATCAAAAAAGTTATCGAGAAGAAGCGAACAATTTTCTAGGCTCCGCGAACTCCGTTGAGCCCTCTTGTCTCACGCCCCACCGGTCACCCCTCTACGCGGTGGGGCGTTTGTGTGTCTGCTCAGGTCCTGGCCTTCCTGTGCAGTGCCTCGCTCGGCGGCTGCAGCTTATCCCAGAACCATTATCTCCTCGTTGATAAAAGCCTTCTCACCAGCGATTACCAGCAAGCGGACGCCATCATGCGGCAGGCCGAGAAGGACTATGGCGCGAAGAGCCGCGTTCTTTATGGCATGGACCGGGGCATGACTCTTCAGTTGGCCGGTGAATATGAACAGAGCAACCAGGTACTGGATGAAGCTGAAGAGGAAGTGGATCGTCTGTATACGAGAACGGTTCGTACGGAAAGCGCTGCATTCATGACGAACGATAATACTCTGCCCTATGAAGGCGAGCCCTATGAACAGGTGATGATCAATGTGCTCAAGGCCTTGAACTACGCTTCGTTGAACCGCTGGCAGGATGCGCTGGTTGAGGCCCGCCGTATCGACCATCGTCTGAACGTCCTCGCCGACCGAACCAAGGACAAGGCTGCCTATCGTGACGACGGCTTTGCACGGTACCTCAGCGGTATCCTCTACGAGAGCACCGGAGACATCAATAATGCCTTCATCGCGTACCGCAAGGCGTATGAGACGTTTGACTCATCTCGCGGATGGTCGCGCACAGGAGTGCCGGCTCAATTGCAGGCTGATCTGTTGCGAACGGCGGATGCTCTGCATTTGAGCCAGGAATTATCAGACTATCAGCAGCGGTTTCCTGAAACGGCCTGGAGCAGCCTCGAAGCCAACCAACAGCTCGCTCAAGTGATTGTGATCAGCTATAATGGCCGCGCTCCGCGTAAGGAGGACCAGTTCCTTGACTTGCCGATCAGTGTTGACGCACTCCAACTGGTGCTGCTCAACCGGGGGCTCTTCCAAGGGAACCGTCAGCAACATCGAGCGGCTGACACCGCGTTATATGGGCTCAACGGCCGCGTCGTGCGTGTGGCCTTACCGATGATGGTCCCGCAAAAAACGCAAGTACGGACAGACACAATCCGACTGCTGCCCGTGGAGGGGGCACCACTCACGGTGCGAACAGAGTTGGTGCAGAATGTTACGGCATTAGCCAATAAGGCATTGGCTGATCGCCTCCCCGGCATCACTGTGAAGGCCGTGGCTCGTGCCGCGCTGAAGTTCAGCATGGCTGAAGCTGCCACGAGAGGCGCGCAGCAGGCAGCGGGAAGAGATGCCGCACCTCTGGTCGGACTGGCCGTTGGCCTCCTCACTAAGGGATTTGCTGTGGCGTCCGAAGAGTCGGACAAGCGCAGCTGGAGGACGCTCCCGGATGAGATTCACCTCGCGCGGGCCTGGGTGTCTCCCGGGAAATACCATATAGAAGGTGCGGTGGCTGATGTGGGTTTTCGGTTCATGAGGTCAGCGGCATCCGAGAAAACACTGACGCTTCGGGCAGGGGAAACGGCCATCCTCATCCAACGGGTGATGCAGTGAACGTGGCTTTACCAAATGGGGCTGGACACGCCGCGATCCTGTTCACGGCGATTCTCATGGGATGCTCTGGGTGGGGAGGCCTGTCAAAGCCTTCCTGGATGGACGGTGCCAGTTCGGAGTATCCCTCAGCACAATATCTCACAGGCGTGGGACAGGGCGACAATCGGGCCGTAGCCGATAATCAGGCCTATGCCGCTCTGGCGCGTATCTTCAAAGCAGAAATCTCTGCGCAGTCACAAGACTGGGAGTCCTACTTGGTCGTTGAGCAGCGTGGCACGAGTCATGACGAGCGACGTCTCATGCTCGACCAGTTGACGCGCGTCTCCACCGACAAAGTGTTGGAAAACGCCAAAATTCTCGACCGTTGGTACGATGCGAGAAAAGGGCTGCATTACGCTTTGGGAGGGATGCATAGGGCCCAGGCCGAAACGGCCTTGATCGAGCGCATGACCGAGTTGGATCGTGCCGTACTGTCCGACGTCGAGGAAGCCGGCCACGCGTCAGACAGGTTGGCGAAAGTGCGCGCCTTGAGGCGGGCGACCCGCAATGTGGTCCTCCGCGAAACCTATAATGCAGATCTTCGTGTCGTTCGGGCCAGCGGACAGGGGCTACCCACGCGCTTTCGTCTCCAGGAACTAAGTCGCGAGTTGGAAGACTACCTCGCCTCACATCTTATACTCACCGTGGCCATCACGGGCGATCATGTCGAACCGGTGCAGCGGGCATTGACAGAAGGGTTGATCAAGGAAGGACTCCGCGTTGCCGCCCTCCCATCAGGAACGGAAACAGCGAGTGCGGCGGGACCACGTCCAGCGCCGGAATTGCTGCTTCGCGGGATGGTGCGTGTCTGGCCCGTGGACATTCGCGACCCACAGTTCACCTATGTTCGCTGGTGCAGCGATTTTGAAATCGTTGACCTGGCGGGACAACGAATCATCGGGGCGATTTCAAAAGGCGGAAAGGAAGGGCACTTATCCGAGCGGGAAGCCACGGCAAAAGTGATCAGAGTCATGCAGCACGACCTGTCGGCGGATGTCGCCAAGGCCATCGCCGCACATGTGTATGGAGAGTCCGAACTACCGGCTGAGGCCATTCGCCCAGCCGGGTGTCCACGGGAGGCGTTAAAAGCCAGACCCGCCAACGCCATTCATTAACTCGAAAGGGAGGGAGAAGACCGGTATGAGCAGATCGAAACCAGGAGGGCGGGCCCCCCGCAGCCGCGGCAGGGGATTGACGGCAACGCAACAACGCGTTCCCAGCCGGTTGGCAAAACGGCGGCTGAACGAACGATTAAAGAGCGATACGGCAGCTTTTAATGGAGGCAATCTGGCCGATAAACTGCGTCGTGAAGGATACGAAGAAGTACCCTTAGACGAACTCCAGGACCGGCTCTCAAAAATGCCCGGGCCATTGGCTGCGGTCATTCTCAAAGGGAGGGTCTGATCCATGCCGTATTACTATTTCGATTCGACGGCTCTCGTGAAACGCTACAGCATGGAACGGGGAACGAGAATCGTGAATAAGCTCATGGTCAAGCGAGGCAAGGTCGCAATTCTCCCTACCTGGACTGTCACGGAGTTGTATTCGGCGTTCTCGAACCGTGCCCAGCAAGGCGAGTTGACACGGGATGATTGCTACTCGGTCATCCATAAATTCGAACGGGAATCGGCCCAAGGGCTCTTCCAATTCATCGTGCCGACCATGCACACGTATCTGTCCACCAAAGAACTGATGATGGAATACCCTGGTTTAAGGACGCAGCAGGTATTGCATTTAGCGTTGGCATTGGAGTTAAAGCCCTTGCGACTCACGGTTGTGAGCGCCGACACGCAGCTTTTGTCCGCGAGTAAAACCGCCGGTCTGCACATTATCAATCCCGAGGAGGATTAGCCGAAGCCAAGTGGGTTATTGGGCTACGGACATTGGTAGTCAGTAATCATTGCCGCTACGACCGTGACCCAGTCATCGGCGGTTTCCCGCCAACGCGTTGCACGTTCGACCAGTGAAACGGGAAGGGATTCGCTGCTGAGTTCTAACAGAGCTCGCTGTACGCTTCCCTGGGCCAAGGCGAGACTTCCGCATACGCCGGACGAGGCTGGCAACTGGCCACCCGCTCGTCGGAACAATGCCATAGCCCGGTAGCCGTGTTCTTGTGAGCGGAACAGCGATTCCGCTCCTTGATACAGGCGGACGGACGCGGGGTTCTCTCGGCTGAGTAGACCCAGCCGTTTTGCCATCAGCGCTGCCCTCCCCATATTCATGGCGGCACCTTCGGGGTCGTCGCTCGCGATCGCTTCCTCCGCCTTGACTCGCAGCCGTTCCAGCTCCGCCTCATCTCCCATCGTCTGCGACCATGCCGGCTGTGTTATACAGACGATTGCCAAGGTGACGATTCCGATGATAGCAGGAGACAGCTTCACGAAACCTCATGGTCGGATAATTGAAAGCACCAAATCCCTAGGGCGCCTTATTGAAGGTATTCCCACGTGTCGATTTGCTTGATGCTCCAGTTGACGGCCTCTTTCAACTTGACCACCTTAGGATCGGCGTCATGGTCGCGAACGTGATGCAGTGATTTTTGTAACGCATACAGCGGTTCATACGCCTTTCGATCAGGCAGTTTACCAAGAGCCCAGGCGACTTCGGTTTTCAATGCGACATCGTCGGTCTTCAATGTTTCGAGCAACGGATCGACGATCGTAAAATCGCCGTGCAGGGCGCCCAAGACACCCAACGCTTTCGCCGCTGACGGCCGCAACTCCGGGGGGCCGTTCGTCATGGTTTGAATCAAGGTTGGAACCGTGTCTTTTTGACCGATGTTTCCAAGCGCCAGCGCGGAAGCCTTGGCTATTTCTATGTCCTTGTCTTTCAACCCGGCGAGGAGGCGGGGAACGGCTTTGGCCTCGAAGAGATAACCAAACAAGCCGATGAGCCGTACTTTACGGACGGAAGAGGTCGAAGGGTTATCGTAGAGCTTGAATAAGCGTTCTTCCTGTCCCCATTCCGCCGTGATGAGCGCTGGGAAATCATAATCCTCCAGACGTTCCTTCAATTTGCTCATCGCGAATGCCGATGGATCTCCCGCGTTCGCGGCTGCGGCTGCTTGTTCGGCATCCGTAAATTCCGTTCTCACCTCTTTCCGCCAGGGCATCTTTTTGCCGTCCAACACGTAGGAGAGTTGACAGGCTGGACCTTTCCACAAGCGCGATGGCGAATCCGGCAGGTCGGCATCGCTCCCCATTTTCGTCGTGCCTTCCCAAATCTTGCGCTGCTCGCATTTGACGTTCAGCGTCACATCATGCGGTTGGGACGAGTCGGTCACCACGGTATATCCGAATTCGTTCATCCGCTTCACCACGACGTCCGTTAAAGGACCAGCATCGGTCGAGCCTTTGTCTGAGATGGCGATGACCTCAACCAGCACTCGATCGATCTTTTCAAGTTTCTCCTTTTCTTCCACGGTAAGCGATTCCTGGCGGGCCCAACCGTTCGAGAGAAGCAGTACGAGGAGCACTAGACTCGAAAGCGCCAGTTGCCTCATGAGTGCCTCCAGTATCGATGATGATGAGTGAAGGATAGAAAAAGACGAAGAAACAACTGATATTACTGTACCGAAGAGCCGAAGGAATCAGCAAGTTCCAAGTTGAAGCGCTTCGAAGAGCGACAGTATAATCGCCGGATGCTGTCTGGCCGCACGATAGGCTTTATCGGCGCTGGGAACATGGCCGAAGCGCTGATCTCCGGCCTGCTATACGACAGGAGGGTAGCACCAGCCCAAGTCCTCGCCTCAGATGTCAATGCGTCCAAGGTGGCCCGCCTTCACGAAATCTACAAAATCGAAGCGGCTCCGACAAATCGCGACGTCGCGAAACGGGCGGACATACTGGTTCTTGCTGTGGAGCCGCAAGTCCTGGATGAGGCGCTTACAGACCTGGCAGTGGTCATTCAACAAGAGACGCTTATCATCTCAGTTGCGGCAGGATACCCGATCGCCCGCATTGCGCACTACGTGCCGGGGACAATCCAAATTGTGCGTTCCATGCCCAATACGCCGTCTCTTATTCGAGAAGGCGTCACCGCTGTTGCCTACGATGCGCACCTGTCTGATGCAAACGCGGGTATTGTGCGGGCGCTGTTCGAATCCATCGGACAGGTCGTGAAAGTGGAGGAAGGGGCGCTTGATGCCGTCACGGGCCTGAGTGGAGGCGGACCGGCCTATGTCTATGTCATGATCGAAGCATTGGCGGATGGAGGCGTGAAGGCGGGCTTGCCTCGAGAGACCGCCCAGCTTCTGGCAGCGCAAACCGTTCATGGCGCGGCGCGGATGATGCTCGAGTCACGGGAGCATCCCGGGATGCTCAAGGACCGTGTGGCTTCGCCTGGCGGTACGACTATTTCTGGACTGCATGAACTCGAACGGGGCGGTCTGCGGGCGACGCTAATCTCAGCAGTGGAAGCGGCAACACGACGGTCACAAGAATTAGGTAGGTCCGTCTAGAAGGAGTACCGTATCGTGCAATATTGGGTCAAGATTGTATTCGTGGATAACCAAGAACTGGTCGTCAAGGATGCCGTCAGGCATACCATCAGTGACGACATGGAAGTATTGGAAGTGGATTCGGCGAAGGAAGTGATCATCGTGCCTATGAAGCAGATCAAGTACCTGGCCTGTGATGCGACGGTCTTCGCATCGAAAGGACCACACCAACCGAAAGGCTAGCAGAACCCGCATTCTGAGAGCCCTGCGGCTTTTCCCTCCTCCCTTGTACATGGGTTATTTCTGATTACGTCCACAAGCTGCATTATCCGACATCCGGTATGGGGTGAGGTCTGCCTCTGGTACCCATGAAGGACGGTGTTCCGGTGATGCCGTATGGAAATTACGGGCGGTCGGTCGAGAGACGTTTCGCCAGGCGTTGAGCCAGGCGAATCATGCCGGGCGATCGGTCGACCGGATCGAGCAGGACGTTTAGAACATACAGCTGGCCGGAATCGGCTAACGCCTTTTCGAGAGTTTGTTCGAATTCTTGCTGCGTTCGCACGACGAAGCCGATGCCGCCGCCGATGAGATCGCAGATTCGCTCATAGCGCCAGTCGTGAATGTCGTTGAACGGACCTTCCAGAATTTCACGTTCAGTGGAATATCCTCGATTGTTCAAAACAATCACAATGGGCGCTTGACGATACCGGACGGCGGTAGAAAGCTCGGACCCTGTCATCTGAAAGGCGCCGTCACCGACCAGGACAATCGGACGGAAGGTGGGATCGGCAAAGGACGCTCCGATCGACGCCGGAACCGCGAATCCCATTGAGGTGTAGTAGGCGGGCGACAGGAATTCAAACCGCCGATGCACCCGCAGGTCCGCTGCCGCAAACAGTGATTCCCCGACGTCGGCAATGACCAGAGTGCTTTGGTCCAATTTCTGATCCAGATGTCCGAACAACCCCTTCAACGTCACTTGAGAGTCGGCGGCAGGCGGCGGCCCAGTAATCGAGAGGGGTGGTGGAAGGGGCCGAGAAGAGTGTGCCGACAGACCATGCGTCCCAAGGGCCCGGACGAAGTCCTGGAAGCGAATCGTATCGTAGCGATGATGCCGAATGCTGACGTGATCGGCTGTTGCATGGATCGTGCGGCCCTCGGACCGCAACGGCGAGTCGGCATTCAAATCCTCGAGATCAGACAAGATCGATCCGAGAATCAAGAGGCAATCAGAATCGTTGATGAACTGTTGAACTTCATCACGTGCGATCAATCCTCCATAGACGCCCACATACAACGGATGGTCCTCTCGAATGACTGATTTGCCCAACAGTGTTGAGGCGATCGGAATTTTGAGACGCTCGACGAGCCGCGTCAAATCATCCTGAAGGCCAAACCGCCCGATTTCGGCGCCGGCAAGCACGGCCGGACGTTTGGCCGATGCCAGCATGGCGCGGACCTCACCTATAGCTTCTTCCAGCGCGGCCGGATCGCTTGGATCCTCGTTTAAACAGAGCGGCCGCAGTGGATGCTGCAAAGGGGTATGGACGAGATCGCGTGGAATTTCGATATAAATCGGGCGGCGGTATCGCAGGAGCGCCGCAAAGGCGCGGTCCATTTCACGCTCTGCCGTGGTGGGGTCATCCAGCGAAATAGCGGCGACCGTCATTCGCTCAAACACTTCTCGTTGCGTCGAAAAATCGCGCACCATATGGTGCATGTACGGCGTACGAATCCTTTCCGACAAGCCCGGTGATCCGGTCAAGAGCACAACGGGAGAGCGTTCGGCATAGGCGCAGGCAATGGCATTGACGCAATTCAGGCCGCCGACGCAGTAGGTGACACAGGCTGCACCGATGCCGTTGATACGGGCATACGCGTCCGCAGCGAACCCGGCGCAGTCTTCTCGGGTCGTTCCGATGTGGCGGATCGGGGAGCGCTCGATGAGTTGATAGAGGCTGAGGACGTAGTCACCGGGAATGCCAAATATATGGCGGACACCGAGCTGATGCAGCCGATCGATGACGGCTGACCCGATTGTCGCTTCTGTTCCCATTGTTCCGTGCCGTTCGATAGGTGTGTGCGAGAACAGTCTCGTGTTCCAGCAAACCATAGAGGAGGCAACCCGTCAAGCAGAGATGAGCAGGGAGGCCAAGGCCTTGACGTTGGACTCGCCTCATCCGATAACTGTCCCATGACAGGGCACCAGGAACGTTCGATAGGAACAGTCACCTTGGCCCGTGCCAAGGAAATAGTCGGGTCAGGCCATCTCTGGATCTATGCGGGGTTTGTGCATGCAGTCACCGGGCAGCCCGGTGCCGGCGACCTGGTCGATGTCCTGATGCCGAACGGCCGGTTCTACGCCCGCGGATTCTATAACCCCAACTCCAAAATTCGTATCAGAATCTTGGCCTTCACTGATGAACGGATCGGCCCTGCATTCTGGCAGGAACGCATCGCCCAAGCCCTGCGGCTTCGCGAGCAAGTCGTTTCCGGTTCGACGGCCTATCGGGTCATCTACGGCGAGGCTGATCGCTTGCCCGGTCTGATTGTTGATCGGTACGGCGATGTGCTGGTCATGCAAACGCTGTCGAGTGGAATGGATCTCCGGAAGGAGATGCTGGCGGACTTGTTGTGTAAGGAAACAGGTCTGAGCAAGGTATATCTGCGGAATGACGCCAAAAGCCGCCTGTTAGAAGGGTTGAAGCCGGTCAGAGGCTTTTTGCGCGGGAATGGGGCCACGACGATCGAAGTTCAGGAAGGACCGGCGCGCTTTCTCGTGGACGTCGCGCAAGGTCAGAAGACCGGCTGGTACTGCGACCAACGCGAAAACCGGCTTGCGGCCGCCCGGTTTGCACGAGGGAAGGCGGCCTTGGAAGTATTTTGCCACACGGGCGCCTTCGGCATACAAGCGGCCCTCGCGGGAGCCGAATCAGTTGAAGGATTGGACATCAGCGAAGAAGCGCTCGTCATGGCCCGGAATCATGCCAGACTGAACGGGGTGCAAGACCGGTGCTCATACCGATCGGCGGATGCCTTCGACGAGATGCGCCGCCTAGCGCAGGCTCACGGACAATACGATGTCGTGATTCTCGACCCTCCTGCATTTGCCCGCAGCAAACAGGCGGTCCCCAGGGCCCTCGCCGGCTATAAGGATATCAATCTGTTGGGAATTCGACTGATCAGACCCGAAGGCATTCTTGTGACGAGTTCCTGCTCGCACCATGTTTCGGAGATGGACTTGTGGAAGGTGATTGCACAGGCGGCGCAGGATGCCAATCGGCCCGTGCGTCTGCTTGAGCAACGAGGTCAAGCGTCCGACCATCCGGTGCTTTCTAGCATGCAAGAAACCCGCTACCTCAAGTGCTTCATTCTCCAAGCCCTATGAAATCAGTGCTATTTCGCCTCTGCAGAAGTGAAGGGCAATAGTATGAAGAAGGTGTGAATGGTTTCGGAGGCGAGCCGGGTCCCAAGGTAGGTGGTCTAATCGCTGGGTGGCTCGAAGTGGCCTGAGGGACGATTCTGCCAGGGGACTGTGGATTGTTTGGACTGTTTTACCAGACTTTTCAAACTCATTTCAGCAGCCCGAAGCAGTTTGGGCTCCCCGCTCTGAATCAGTGCTGTCAGCATGACATAGAGCGATCGATCCATTCTCGAACCAGTCAGGATGCGTTCGGTAATGGGATCCGGACCATCGGGCTTTTCCTCCACTTCGTCCTGCTCTCGAAAGAGCAATTCAAAGGCGTCGGGATGTGCGAAGAGCCATGCCACAGGAACTTTTATTGCTGCGGCAAGCTGTTCTAAGGTCCCCGCTGAAGGGTCAAAGGATTCCGCCTCAATGTCGTCAAGTGCTTGAAGGGATATGCCTGCCTCGGCCGCGAGATACTCCCTCGAAAGCCCTCGTGATAGGCGCCAGGCTTGGATCTGGTAACCGATCGCCATGCACGATGATATCTGAAGGTGCCAATTATTGGCAACACCAGACACCATATGCTTGTCCAGCAGTTTCAATATGTTATGAGCAAATTCTCTCAGTGGAAGATGAGCAATGAAATCGGGTACAATACCGCACAATCATTCTCAAGGAGGCGGATCATGTTGGGTACAGATATTCGCGGGATCATGGCCGAAGAGGAAGAGGTCCTGCGCCGGAGACAGGCGTTAAAATCGCTCCTTTCCATGCGGACCAAACAATTGCGCGAATCCCTGGAGCAGCGGATCCAGCGTGCCAAGAATGGCGGCGACTGGATGCAGCTCTCTCGCGAGGAATGTGCAACCTTGCACAAACAGGAGAAAGCACACCTCAAGTCTCAACTCGAGCAGTTGCAGCATGAGGACGACCGTACGAGGGGCAAGTTGACGCTTCTCAAGCGCGCGAAGGCACGGGCACAAAGGATTCGAGCTGCCGAAGCAGCGTCCGGACGGAAACGTCGGTAGCCGGTAATGTAGAGGATGGCGTCACGCCGCGTGTCCTCCGTGGCTAGCCACTTGACGCGTGCGCAAGCGACGCGTATTCGCGAACTCTTCCGTGACAAGCGGGTTCGAAAAGCTGAAGGCGCCTTCATCATCGAAGGCGCCAAGCCCGTCCATGATCTTCTCATAAACCACCCCACTTTCATTCAGACGCTGGTCGTGACCGAGGACTACCTCCAGCGGGAAGGTCACCAGCAGCGCCTGATTCGTGAATCGGTAGACATCCCCATCTTTCGCTGCCTCAATGGGGTCTTCTCGGCCCTGTCTGACCTTGAAACGCCGCAAGGCATTCTTGCCGTCGTGAAGCAACCGCGTTGGGATGAAGACCGTGTGTTTGCGCAGGCAAGGCTCTTTGGACTTTACGGGGAGAGGTTGCAGGATCCAGCAAATGTCGGTGCCATCATCCGTACCGCGGCGGCATTCGATGTCAACGCGCTGTGGCTTACGCCGGAGTCGGCGGATGTGTACAATCCGAAAGTGGTGCGTGCAACGGCAGGTGCCTTGCTTGCCCTTCCGGTCTTCATCACGCGAGATGTGACCAGGTTTACTCAGCGGGGTTGCGTGATCTTCGCCGCTGAAGCTCGCGGGTCAGAAACTGTCCATATGGAAGCGGTTCGCGAAGTTCCCAAGCGGCTGGTTGTAGCTCTCGGAAACGAGAGCCGTGGTCTTTCGTCTCAGACCATCAATGAGGCTACTCGCCGCTTCACCATTCCAATCAATCCCCGCATTGAGTCTCTGAACGTCGCAGCCACCGCAGCGATCGCTCTTCACTTCTTCGGCGGATTATCAAGTTCCTAACGCCGGGAACCCCAGCCGAAGAAGGTCTGCAGCCTGACCCCAGGAAAGAGGTGGTTAGAGAGATCGGCGGCGCAAATGATTGGTGCTTTGGAGCCAAACAACCGGGCGTCAGTCATTAGTCTAGGGGATGGAGACTTGGCCTCGTTCGTGTCGATGTAATCGAGCAAGCGGCGCGGTGGGCATGCCCGTTCATCGATTCGTGCCTCACGCCGAATGGACTGACAGAGAACCTTTCAACATAAAGGAAAAGATATGGCAACCAGAAAAGTATTTATGAAAAAGAGCGGCAGAATATTTCCAAGAGAAATGGTGAGGATTAGAACGAGCGGCAATTTAAATCCAGCAGCATCGAGGTCCGGTCAGACCATTACGACGGTGCCAGCGCGCAAAGTGCTTGTCATTGAAACTATCAGCGCCAATATTCGTATACCGAAGGCTACGCCAGCTCCCGAAGTAGCGAGGTTTGTGGTAGTCACGGGAGCAGCATTTCCGTCTGGAACTGGTTCCCCGCTACTAGATATTCCCACGACCCGGATGGCGACGGATCCGGCAGGGAATTTTGTAAATTATGTCGCGCTCGCAAACATCAGGGCATATGCAACAGACGGAATCGTACAGTACTCAATAGATCTAAGCATTCCGAGCAATGGATCCTTTGATGTGAGTCTGTTTGGCTACTTGTTACCAGCCGATAGCCCAAATTTGGCTCCTTGATGACGTCATAGGCGAGGGAATCCACTCGATGACGTCTTGCCGCTAGGGAATACCCCAGGTGAAGACCTCTCTCTTAACTGACAAGCTTCCCCCGGAGGCGCTATTTGTTCCAAAAATTCGCATTGAGTTCTTCCATCCGTGGGCTGGCTGGTGTCGTGTTGCTTGTGATCATAGCCAGCTGTCAAAGCTACAACACCCCACTGGTCACGGAAACTGACGGCTCTTATCTTAGACTCCCAGACAGCTCGACCAAAGCACTCGTGTGGGGGACCGACCAAGAAGCGGTTAAAAGCCTTAAGACATGGCTGCTGAAGCAACGCATGCCGCTGATCGACGATGTTAAGTTGAACCAACTTGCGAGCGAAATGGGATTGCATCAACCCGTTTCAAACCCTGACGTCCTTAAGCTCGCAAAAACGCTCGGAGCCAAGCAAGTTATTTTCGTTGATGCCGATGTATACAAATCGCGGCGAGATGATATTGCAGTAGTTTTTAGCCGGGCCCCCGTCTACAAAGTGTCGCTATTCATCCGCGCATTAAATGCAGAGACTGGTGAAATTGATTGGAGTGGGAAAGCGCAGTCGACGGAAAGCTTTACAAACTTGTCGGATGGCATACACCAATTAACCTGCCATGCTCTTGCCACTGCGTGGGGCTTGCGACAAGCTGGAACGGCCGGAGCACCATCCGTCTGTCTGTCCGGACAGAATGTCATGGTCAGGGCGGAACCGCCTACTGCCCGATATATTCTCGCCATCGCTAAAGCGTTCCGGACGGTGTATGCCAAACAAATTGTGGCGCAGGCAGCCAGATCTCATGTGAAACCTGACGAGGATTGGACGAAGGATGATCACGCGATCATGCTTCCGGCCCAATTTCTTAAAGCAGCTGGTAGGGAATTAGAAGATTTTGAACTTACCCTAATCGGGCTGACACCAGTCTACAAGGAGAACCTCCCCAAGACGAAAGCAGAGGAAGACGCTCTGAAAAGACTCATGGCCAATCCAGCCACCGGCATGGTGACTTTTGAGGATGGGAACCAGTTCAAGGGGCTTGCGGTTGACCTCGCCATCGCGGATTCCTGCGTTGCCTGCCATAATACTCATCCCACCAGTCCAAGGAGGGACTTTAAGAAGGGTGATGTCATGGGGGCCATTGTTGTGCGTTTCAACAAATAAATTCTAATACAATCCCATCATCGCATCTGACCTTG
The DNA here is from genome assembly GCA_035716265.1 of Nitrospira sp. GTDB lineage: Bacteria > Nitrospirota > Nitrospiria > Nitrospirales > Nitrospiraceae > Nitrospira_C. The sequence goes on along the minus strand of DASTJX010000289.1, from coordinate 12,981 downwards.
CCACGAGTCTTTGAGCCGGAAGCAACTTGGTGCACAGTCCTGGTGCATCAAGTATCAAACATCCGCCCAGAATCTAGAACGTGATCTTGAGTTGCGAATTGTAGCGATGTGGATTCTCAGATCGGTTAAAAGGGACTGTTCGCCCATGGTGTGCGAATAGGGACATTGGTGGTGCCGAGGGACAGAATCGAACTGTCGACACCAGCCTTTTCAGGGCTGTGCTCTGCCAACTGAGCTACCTCGGCACGGAGGGAAGAGGTGGCACTGTTACAGGATTGATCATTGAAAATCAAGTTCGATGTCTTCTGGATCGAACAGTCACTCTCGCTATCTGGATGGATGGTCTATTGTAAGGAGCCCCCTCCCTCTTGATCGATGTGTAGGAAAGGGCGCTCTGACGGCTGTGCTCTTTAAGTCTGGCGGAGAGGGAGGGCATTTGAAGTCGCGCTCACCGCTCACCTAACTGTTCACGCTCCTACAGAGGGGGCCAAGCCCCCTCGTAAGCTCCCCACGCGGGGGGAACCCTCTCCCACGGCCCCCTTTATTCACATCCCTCCCTCTCAGACCGATCTGCGTCAGCTTTTTTGTCAGCACCAACATTCAGGGATGTACTGCGTGTTGTAATGCGTGCTGTAATGGCGGAGAGGGAGGGATTTGAACCCTCGGTAGAGGTTTTAGCCCCTACAACGGTTTAGCAAACCGCCGCCTTCGGCCACTCGGCCACCTCTCCACAAGATAGTAACCGCTGTGTGTGCTGGCGCCCTTGTCATCGTTAGAACTGGAGGATGGCGATGAAAGGACCGGGTGTGGGCTAATGCAAAGCGTCTCCAATGTTCGTGTCTAACACAAGGCGAGAGAACACGCCAGCCTTGTCTTCGCTTTTTGTGCGCAGTGAGGCGTGATCATACCTGACCGGTTGTGGGAGGTACAAGGGTTTCATCGGAAGCTTTGGGAAAGAACCAGACTTCCGGCACTGAAGAGCTCAAAGCTATTGCTGTAATGAGAGCCTAGAAGGTCTGATGGCTTTAACAAATTGGAGAAGCCTGGAAAAGTTGAAACTGAGATTTGCGGATACACAGGAGGCGGTATTGGCTGTTGGCGCCTTGAGAATGCCGTTCTGTCCACAGACTTGTCGATGAAGAGTATCGATGTGAATCGAAGGCTCAAAATAGCGAGGCTCGACATGCCCCGGTCTGATGACTCCGCTTACGGATAGCATGTGCAGCACGGTCTGTATTTGCCTTCTGCGGGCCCGTTTGCTCTGAACGTAATGAAGCGGTGATTTCAAAATTCTCATTTCCATTCCTACATCCACAAAATGCGGCCAAGGTCTTCATCGATCTCGCGAGACTGATGACACTGGCTACATCGAGCAAACAGTTTTCCAAGTTGAGGCTGCTTCAGACTGCGGAGCACAAGCTGATAATTTCGGCTTCCGCAGAAGACGCAGGCTCTACCGCGTACGTTCCTGCGAATCGCTCCAACTTTTCCCTGTTGCTTCATCATAAACTTCTCCGCGTTGATCCACGATGTTTGTGTGAACCATCTTCGGAGAGGAAGCCGGCATTTGAAAATACCTAAGAGGTAGCGGGAGGCGGTACTAAAAGGGGGAGTCCGAAAGCCTCGGCGGAGGCGAGTAAGGGAGGCGGAGGCAGGTCTCCCAGGAGGGAGCAGAGACCTCTTGTCGCTCCAGGGTGGGCATGCCGGAAACGACACCTCCGCCCATGATTACTAAATCAGATAAAGTATGGTGATTCAAGGCGGGAAAGCTCTAGTCTTGGGACCCTTTGCGAAGCAGTGGCATATCGAGGGGGATATTCGCTAGGGCGGTCGGTAATGACTTTTATGACTTTTATAGGATCTTAGGCTGCCTTAACCATGATGAAGGCGTTTTTGCGGCAGACTTTATTTCGCTGTCCCGACAATGTCTGAACCCATCAATCGCAAGATCTTTACGCCTTACTAACTTCTTGGTTCAGCGTTGAAGCATGCGGAGCGGGGGAATGTCGTCATGAAATGTCGTTATGAATGGCAGTTGCTGCGACCGAAATAAGGCCTTGGAGCAATCAGCAGTGAGAGCCGTCGCCAGGCATAGAGTCGAGGCAACGTGGTGAGTGCAATGTTACGCTGCAGCAATCCGATTCATGAACTGAGTATAGCAGGAAGGGCAGTAGGTATGCGTTAGCCGGTAAGCGGACGGGTCAGCATTGTGGGCCTGTCGATAGGTCTGCTTGGTGACCCAGTGTTCCTGCCCGGTCGCTCTGTCTTCATCCCGGATCAGTCCACAAACACAGCAGATAGGAAGAATTAAACTATGGCTGTCCACAGGCATGGAGTTACTCCGTAAACTTGAGTTGTAGCGTACTCCAGGACCTCGAAAATACGCTCCTAGGAATCTCCCGAGTTGATGCCAACGCGGCCCCAAATTGGCGGTCTAAGGAGTAAATTCGGATGGGTTAGTCAGAAACGCAGAGGCTAATGACTTGCGGTTGAGCGCCCATTTATTGCTGCTTGAATTTCCACGTGGAGTTGCTCCACCGCCATATACTTTGGAATTAGGGTAGTCGCTCCCGCTGCAGTCATCGCACGCCGGTGGGCATCGGTTGCACTTATTGACAGACCAACGATGACTACGTGAGGGTAAGAACTCTTAATCTTGATCGTCGCAGCAATCCCATTCAACTTTGGCATATTGATGTCCATGATGACGACCGAAGGGGATAATTCATGGACTAGCCGCACGGCCTCCTCTCCATTACAGGCCTCACCCACAAGTGTCAGATTCGGATAGCTTTCGAGTAAGTCTCGAAGGGCAGCACGGACCTTTGCGTGATCATCAACCAGTAGTACGCGAATTGCCGGGCGCGTGGACTTCTCTTGCACGGGGTTAGAAGGCCTCTTGATTCAAAATCCCTTTACAGCACCTATCGGAGACTCAATCGATCAGCATAAAACATCATAATGAATTCAATCGCAGTCACCACTGGTAACCTCCCCGTACGGCTTGCGGCGTGTCATGATCGTTGAGGTGAGCCTTGGCAGGATGCGGGCCGCGATGAGTAATCATATTTCAGGTTGACGACGCGAGCCGATCAAGAAAGGGCCCCGCATCAGCAATACCCTACAAGGCTGTAGGCGACTGTGACAGTCTCGTTCTGATTTTGATTGCACGAGAGCTTGTCCTAGGTGTCAAGACAATGCCTAACAATTACGTTGAAGGAGGGGATGAACTGGAGGAGGTGACCTATGGCAAGCAAGAGCGGCTCCGATGAGACTCATTCACTAAAACGCTTCGCGGAATGCGCAGTAGTCATGCGAAACATCCTTCAGCAAGACCGCGAAATCGGTGAGGCGGAATTCGCCTTCATGGATAACCACTTTCACGTGCTCGAGATGGCTTATTTCCGCTGGAAGCAAAAACAGAGACCTCATCTTTCCCCGATCGGCAGCGGCCAAGTGCGGTCAAAAACCGCATGAATGCCGATCGAAAGAGGGCCCAGCTCAGTTTCCAGCACAAAAATGGTGCCCGATAGTGGTGTGCTGTTCACCTCGGCGGCGAAAACAACGCAGGCTCAAACGCTCCACTTCATGGACTTACTCATCCACAGCAGCGAATACTAATGTCAAAAGAAGGTGACGACCGTTTTATTCGAGTCCGCTCCAAGAAGGCGCCTTCATTCGTTTGGTAAGCTTTTATCTCGCTCGCGATGCGAGGGAGATGTCATTTCCACCCGTTCCTATCAAAAGTGAATACGCCGTTTGAGTCAAGATTTTCTCCCGCTAGTGGTCCTTGCGCTTAGTCCACCGAAATTCATGCTAGTGGCACTCAGGAGTTAACCCATTATCGGGTACTGCCTCGCCCATCTGTGTTGACCTTGGCATCAGGGCACAGGCCGTCGGATGAAGCGGTTCACTCCCTCTATGGCGCCACGGCCCACTTGATAGACGTATCGTGCACGTCTGACGTTTTTCCGACAGGGGAGCGCGGGTCGTTCATACCCCGCAGGCATTACCCTTCCTTCTGTATGAACAACCCTCCACACCTACAGCTGGGTTCTCCTAGCTCTGTGCTTCCCGCATGACAGAGCACGATATTTCAGGGACCAACCTGGCACATCAGTTGCCTTAGGCAAGGCCAAAATCTTGGCCGAACAAGGGCTGTGGTACTGCATACGCCACTGCCGTTTCAAGCTTCGGTCTCATAACAAAAACACTTGGGGGAAAACCCATGATCGTTATGTACAGGTTTGTCTTTTCTGTTGCGTTTGGATTTTACCTCATCTCATTGGCTGGCTGTGGCGAGGGAGGAGAAGGAAGCGGTTCCGGTGCCGTGGCCTCAGTAGTCTGGGACCCTGTGAACGATCCCACGGTGATTTCATACACCGTGCACTACGGAAAACAATCAAGCGGAGGCCTCGGATCTTGCAATTACGAGAAGTCAGTCGATGTGGCAGAACCTTCTACCGCAATCGGAGGTCTTGAGTTTAATGCACAGTACTACTTTGCTGTTAGTGCCTTTAATGGCGCGCACAGCAGTTGTTCTAGCGAAATATCAGAGATGACACCGGCTGGACAGTCGAACGATAACCCGATGTAGTTGGCGGAGAGGTGAAAGAAGGTCAGACCATGTCTTCGTCTCAGCAGCGAGCCGCTTCGCCAGGCCGGTGGGTCCGCCCTTGCGAAAGTCAGACGTAGAGAACAAGCAGACCGCGAGACACTTCAGAGCATGGGGCAAGGAGAGGCGCCTACATGAGCGAATGGCATCTTGTGTCCGTGCTGGTCGCGTTAGTGATTGGGTTCGTATCCGGTCTGATCTATGCGCTCCGGCTATACAAACAGTTAGAAGCAGACTGTGACCGCGAGTGGGCCAAGCGGCAGGGAATGCGAGAGATGAAGCCGCAATATAATGAGCTGCCGGGGCGGATCAATCCGATCCTTCGGCGACTAAGGTTATGACCGGGCAGCGTGGAAGGACATTCAAAGCGCTCCTGCGACAAGAGGCCGTGCACGACCTGGTCTTAGTCCACAATTCAGCCTGAGAATCACCAATTACTGAGAAACATGGCGGAGGGGGCGAGATTTGAACTCGCGGACCCCTTGCGAGGTCTCCGGTTTTCAAGACCGGCACGTTCGGCCGCTCCGTCACCCCTCCATAATCTAGCTCTAGAATCGAGAGTACGCTCTAGTCTACTCGTCTTTGAATCCGGTCCATTCCTCGTAGATATGGCCGCAAGGCTTCGGGCATGATAATCGATCCGTCCGGTTGCTGGTAGTTTTCCAGGATTGCAACGAGTGTCCGTCCGACCGCGAGCCCTGAGCCATTCAGTGTATGAACGAACTCCGCCTTTGAATCCTTTTTCCCGCCGACGCCTTTGCAACGGATAGCAGCCCGTCTCGCCTGAAACGCCTCGAAGTTGCTGCAAGACGAAATTTCGCGGAACTGGTTTTGTGAAGGAAGCCACACCTCAAGATCGTACGTTTTAGCTGCAGAAAACCCCATGTCTCCGGTACAAAGGGTCACGACGCGATGATGGAGTCCCAGTCGCTGGAGGACCGTCTCTGCATGTCCTGTGAGCCGCTCCAACTCCTCGTAAGAATGCTCGGCTTTGGTGAAGGCGACCAGTTCCACTTTGTTAAACTGATGCAGACGGATCAAGCCTCGCGTGTCCTTGCCATACGACCCTGCCTCCCGCCGAAAACAAGGGGTGTAGGCTGTATAGCGAATCGGAAGTGCCGACTCACTGAGGATCTCGTCCCGGTGCAAGTTGGTGACGGGGACTTCGGCGGTCGGTATCAAGAAATAGTCCTCATCGCGAAGACGAAATAGATCCTCCTCGAATTTCGGCAGCTGGCCCGTTCCCGTCATGGCCGATCGATTCACCATGAACGGTGGCAGGACTTCTCGGTAGCCGTGTTCGGTCGTGTGAAGATCGAGCATGAAATTAATCAGCGCCCGCTCCAGTCTCGCTCCGTCGCCTGTCAGGACGGCAAATCGGGCACCGGCAATTTTCGCCGCGCGATCGAAATCGAGAATGCCGAGACGCTCGCCAATGTCCCAATGCGTTTGGGGAGGAACCGAGAATGCTGGCGCCGCGCCCCAACGGCGCACTTCGACGTTTTGTTCAGGACCGGTTCCTGCTGGAACGGACTGATGGGGAAGATTGGGAATCCGCAGCGCGATCTCGTCGAGATTCTCCTCGATGGTACGAAGCGCCGATTCCACTTCGGCAATGCGCTCGCCGAGCTGCTTCATGGCGGCCACGGCGGCATCACTCGACAGTTTCTGTCGTTTCAGGTTGGCGACTTCATCGGACCCCTTCTTGAGATCTGCTCTGAGTTGTTCGACTTGGACGGTCAAACCGCGCCTTTCTTCAAGCAGTTTACGAAGAGTGTCCCATTGGACGTCTCGGCCGCGAGTTCCGAGTCGACTCTTGATATCATCCAAATTGTCGCGGAGATCGCGTAAATCGTACATGAGAGGCGTGTTCCAATTGGCGGCTGAAATCTAACATCGAGGTGGCGAGGAGTCAACGAACGGCGCGTGGCGAGCACCGTTGACAGCGGCACGCCGAAGAGAGACGATGAGGACATGCGCGCGATGTCCAATCCCCCTAACCCCTATGAGTCCACACATCGAGACCTGCTCGAACCGGCTTCATCGGCGCGGCTCGAGCTCTACGATGACGCGACGAGAGAAATTTTGAGCCGCAATGACAGCCCGGATCTGTCCTTTCGCTGGAGTGTCAATCCATACCGCGGGTGTTTTCATGCTTGCGCATATTGTTACGCGAGGCCGACGCATGAATATTGGGGTTTCGGTGCGGGCACTGATTTCGAGTCGAAGATCGTCGTCAAGCGTCATGCGCCGGAATTGTTGCGCCGAGCATTCGAAAAACCATCCTGGAAAGGGGAGTTGATCGTATTGTCCGGCAATACCGATTGCTACCAGCCGATCGAAGCGTCGCTCGCATTGACCCGTTCGTGCCTGGAGGTCTGTGCAGAGTATCGGAACCCCGTGGCCATCATCACGAAGGGAGTGTTGGTGCTCCGCGATCTGGACATCCTCAAACGGTTGCAGGAGGAAGCATGGGTGCGGGTATATTGCAGCATTCCCTTTGCCGATGATGACGTGGCCAGGCGAGTTGAACCGCAGGCTCCAACCAGCCGGAAGCGGTTTGATGCGATGGCTCGTTTGTCCGATGCCGGAATTCCGACCGGCGTTTCTCTTGCTCCGATCATCCCCGGCCTGAACGACGAAGACATCCCGGATCTCCTGCACCGCGCCTGGCAAGCCGGTGCCCGGCGAGCGATGCATACCCTGGTACGGCTGTCGGCATCGGTGGAATCTGTCTTTCTCGAGCGCATGGCAGAGGCCTTTCCTGATCGGATCGGTAAAATCACCCATCGCATCCGTGAGGTTCGCGGAGGCGCCATGTCGGACAGCGCGTTCTTTTCACGCCAGCATGGGCAAGGACCGTACTGGGATGCGATCGAACGTCTGTTTGAAGTGGCCAAGCGGAAGGCCGGCTTCGAGGAATCCGATGACGAGGACGTGCCGGCGACATTTCGTCGGCCGGGACGCGAGCAAGTACGTCTGTTTTGATGCCGAAGGAAAGACAATGAAACATAGCCCGGGATTTTTAAAATTGGTAGAGGCCGCGCGCGCACGGGTGAAGGAATGCACGGCCGCAGAGGTCAAGGCGCGCCTCGACCGAGGGGAAGTCAGGCATTTTATTGATGTCCGGGAAGATCATGAATTTGGGAAAGACCACGCCAAGGGAGCACGGCATCTGGGAAAAGGCATCATCGAGCGGGATATCGAGACGCTGGTCGCCGACAAGCGAGCTTCGATTGTTGTGTATTGCGGGGGAGGGTATCGATCCGCGCTCGCTGCGGATGCCTTGCAGCAGATGGGCTACACAAATGTCACGTCGATGGATGGCGGAATCAGGGCGTGGAAGGAAGCGGGATATCCGATGGAATCCTGACGGAACTTCTTCCTGAGAAGCCCGTCAGGCTGGCCGTCTCTACTTGTTGTTCACCCGGTCGAATTCCTTGATGACCTGATCGGTCAGATCGATGGCATCCTTGCTGTAGATCACAATCCTGATGGTCTGCTCGCTGCCCTTGTCGACGACGATCGAAAAACCACCCTTTTCGGCGACTGTTTGCGTGGCCGTGGCAATCCGCTTCATGTAATCGTCCACAAGCTCTTTTTGTTTGCCCTGCAGTTCCTGATTAAACTCCTGTGCTCGTTTCTGATAATCTTGTATTTTGGTGCGGAACTGCGCCTCCTTCTCTTTTTTCTCCCCCTCGCTGAGCTTGGTGCCGGTTTCCTTGAGCGTCTTTTCGGTGTTGCGCAGCTCTTCCTCATCCCTGGACAAGAGCTTTTGTCGCGTCGAGACATACTCTTTGAGACCATCCAGCGCCTTCTTTCCCGCCTTCGATCTTTCCAGCACGGCCTGGGGATCAATGACCCCCATCTTAAATTCCGCCGCGCCGGCCCAGCACGTCAGACCGAGCACCGACAACACGACGGCCGCGAGGACAAGAACCGTCTGACCCCCAAGGGTCTTCGCAATACGCATAGCATCGGCTCCTTAGTGGATGAGTAGCTAAACTCGTTAGAATAGGAAAGAATAGCGGCGGTGGATAGCAGTGTCAAGGAGCCCTGAGCGCCGGATGTCGCTCGCAGCAGCGGGAGGCCGCCACGAGTGGCAAGCCGGGTCGTCAGACAAAATAACGGCTCGTATCGAATTTGTGCTCGGAGTTGTCGATCAGGCGGACGATGTAGTTGCGATAGTCGCCGTTCTCGTTTTTCTCACGGAGATCGATTTCGCGGCCGTTGTCGATGGACTCGCCTTCCGCATCCGTAATGACTTTCACGAACGGATATTCCGCATCGGCCGGATCGACAGCCGGCTTCAGGACGACGGCCAGTTCGTTGCTATCCAGGAGGACCAGGCTGCCGATGGGGACAATGCCGACGCACGTCATGAAGAGCTTCATCAAGGTCGGATCGAAGGACGTGCCGGCTTTGGCGAACATAAAGCCGAGGACCTTGGAGGGCGACATCGGCTCCCGCCGGTACACGCGAGAGGAAGTCATTGCGTCATAACAGTCTGCAATCATGAGGATGCGACCAGTCATGGAAATCTTCCAAGAAAGGTTCAGTTTGGGATAACCAGAGAAGTCCATGTTCATATGATGCTCGAATGACGCCGAAGCCATCCGCCCAGGAAGATTCGTGATCCCACGCATTTTGGCCAGGCTCAGCGCGCCCTCGGTGGGGTGATTTCGCATCATCGCCCATTCTTCTTCGGAAAACTCCCCGGGCTTATTCAACACTTCCATGGGGATTGTCGCCTTGCCGAGGTCGTGAAAGAGGGCGGCCAGGCCCAGATCGGCGAGCTCGACCTTCGGATAGCCGGCCCGGTTGCCGAGAGCCATTGAGAGTAATGAGACATTGACCGAATGGTTATGCGTGTATTGATCGTGGCAACGAAGCGTCGTGAGCCCCAATAGGGAGGCTTCGTCGCTCATCATGAGATCGACGATGCTTTGGATGGCACGCTTGGCTTGCTTGAAGCCGATCGTTCCCTTCTCACGCGAATCCTGTACCAGCGTTCCAACCGCCGAGGCCGCATTGGCATAGCGGGTCTTGGCCGTGGCCTTCCCGCGCAACACGCGCCGTTCCTCGATCTCGATGCCTTTGACCGCCTTCTGCTCCAGAGCGGTCCGAAGCGTGGCGATTGAACTGTTCGCTGCATCGAACGCCAGAAGCTGAAAAATGAACTCGCGGAAATCCCGGGACTCCACGTCCTTGGAGAATGACACGCCTCCGATGCTCCACTGGTTGAAGGTATCGATGACCGTCGAAAACACGGGCATCTGGGCAGCCGTCACTTTCAGGTGCCGTTGTCCGAGAAAGAGGAAGTCATTCTGCAGCCGAACCGAGATCGGTTCATCCTGTGCGAGCGTCTTGATGACGGTAAGGGCGCTCTCCACCGGCGTCTCCAGCGCTGAGTTCGTGCGGCCGTGCAGGCGCGACATCTTGATCAGGATACTGACCTGGGTCACCAGCTGCGTCGCCAGCATCAAAATCTGCTGATCGTAAATGTCGCCGGCTTCCGACCCTTTGGCGACCTTCTTGGTCAGCGACTTTTCATGAGTGAGGATCGGTTGAATCGCCGGGGCATTCGGTGCTGCACCGTCCGATGCACGCAAAGGTTCAGCCATGGAAGGATCTCCTGGTATCTGTCATGGCTTCAGGCCGTTCGTAACTGTTTGTTGGCGCCGGTGAGGGCGGCGACACAGGCTTGCTTGACTGCTGCAGTCCCTTTTTTTGAACCCGTATCAAGGGCGGCCTTTGCGGCGGCTGTTCCCAATTTCCCGAGGGCATCGACCGCCAGTAACGCGAGGTCTTCACGCTTTTTCCGATTGGTCCATCCCCAGTCGGTCAACAAGGTGGCCCAGTAAGGAACGGCGTCGTCGCCGGCGGTGACACGCATGGCCTGAAAGATATTTCGCTTCTCGGCGGCTTCGCGCTCGTTGAGATGTTCGGCGTTGACGATCGGTTCCCAGACGCTGAAGGTGGCCGTATAGTGGCCGGTCAGCAGCGGCTTGAGTGTGGCGAGGCGCACGCCCTCGTCCTGGTCGTTCAATAACGGCACGAGTTTGGCAGCGCTGCCGCTGGGTTTCAGGCCGGCCAGCGTTCTGATCGCCTCCCGCCTGATCAGCGGATCGGGATGGCGTAGGATCTTTTCCACAGCTTCTGACAGCTTGGGATTATTCCACCGTGTGATGATACCGAGGAGATTGCGGACAAAGGTGACACGTCGATCGACCAAATGCTTCACGATAATCTCAGGGCTGTCTTTGGCCAGTTCGACCAGGGCGTTGGCAATCAGGCCCTGATGAGCCGGATGTTCCAGGTCGCCCAAGAGACTGCAGAGCGCAGGCATGGCCGATGGTTTCATCATGAGCAGCACAGTCTCAAGTCCTTCCGTCCGAGGCTTGTCAGCACTGTTCAGATACTGCTTGATGAGCGTGATCAATTCCGGGCTGCCCAGCTGATTGAACATGCTGTGCAGTTTGCTCTTATGGGCCTCGTTCAGGTCGGGTCGCAGCTCCTCCGCTTCGGTCAACAAGCCAAGCACATGCTCGACAATCGTCCAGTGTCCGCCCTGAAAGAGCGATTTCAGTATGCCTTCATAAATATCAAACAGTTTATTCAGCAGGTCCGGCGACCGCTCGGATGAGAGCACAGCCGTCAGAATATCGAGCAGGTACAGGATGCTGTCGCGTTTGGATTCAGCTTCGATCTCACGAGCCAGGGCCGCCATCTCGACTTCCGTAACCTCATAGCCCATCACGCTTGTCGAGAGCCTGGGTTTCCGTTGCTGATCTCCTTTGGCTTCGCTCCCGCCTTTCGCGTTGATTTCGGCCAAAATTTCCCGCAGCGCTCCCTTCGGCGGCACTTTTCCCTGGGGGTTCAGCACATCGTCGATCTCGGAGAGCTTCATCACCTCGTCGGCCGTGACAATCGTGAGCGTGGGCAGATTCCGTGACCACAGGCGGGTGACGATATCGTCGTCCTCCGTGCCCGAGGTACCGCCTGTATCCCATAGCGCGTCAAAGAAGAAGAGCACGTCTTCCTGCTCAATCCCTTGATGAAAGGTGATCTCTCGGATGCCATCGCTGTACAGTTTGAACGCAAAGTTTTCGCTCGATTCGCCGGCCTGGGAGTTGTATACGCACCCTTCCTTGAAAAAGAGGCCTTCTCGCTGAATGATGAATGCCAGGACGTTGTACTGCTCGAGGTGGGTGTGCAATTCTGTGTAAAACTGGTCGAAAAACTTTTTGGCCACGGTATTCTGATGGCCGAAGGTGCGAACGTTTTTCGATGCCCGATCGAGCGATTTCAGCAGCTGCACCACCGACGCCATCTCAGCGTCGACCGCTGGCTTCGCGGCCATCGCAGCCGCCATCATGTCTTGGGCGTTCTTGAGTTCGGACATTACTGTCAGTCGTACCGGTAAGCACGCATTTCGTCAAGGATTTCAAAAGTTTTGGAATTCTCACCATTCTTCGGATGTCGCGTGGTTGTCCTAGAGCAAGAGATGTCAGTCCAATCGCGCAAGAACCCAGGGTTTGTCGCATACGAAGGACAGATAGAAGGCGGAGGATTCGGGCAGTGATCCTATGCTTCGGTGATAGTTTGACTGCGGGATTTCAATCTCGCACTTCCGAAAATCCCGGCGGACAACAGACCCCCTATGGTCGTTTTCTCCAGGAGTGGCTGGGACCGTCTGTCGAGGTTCGCATTAGCGGAATATGTGGAGAATTGACCGGCGAGATGGCGATGCGGTTTCGCCGCGACGCGATCCAGCACCGGCCCAGCCACCTCATCCTGTTGGGTGGAACGAATGACCTGGGCTGGAACGCCCAGCCAGCCGACATTATCCGGAATTTGGTCAAGATGTATGAACAGGCCCGAGCAGCGCAGATCACGCCCATTCCTGTGACGGTCCCGTCTGTTCGCGTCGAATTGGCCGGAGCGGGACCAGATGCCGCTGCATGGATCGCCCGGCATCTTGAGCCGCGACTGGTCCTGAATGAGTTGATCGCGGAGTATGCGAAATCCAAAGGCCTCGTCTGGATCGATCTCTTTACCGCGACTGCGGAAGAGGGCACGCGCCAGTTGGCGGCTCCGTACTCGAATGATGGGCTGCATCTGACGACGGCCGGTTACCGGCTGTTGGCCCGGTTACTGTACGATCAGGTATTTGCGAGACGGTTTGTCACTCACCCGGGACTGACCCTGTGATCGTCGAGGTCTCAGATCGCGAGTTCGACCGAGTCATCGCCCAGTCCGCGGTGCCGGTGCTGATCGAATTCTGGAAACCGGGCTGTGGAGGCTGCCGTGCGCTCATCCGTCAACTGGAAGAGTTACAAACAGAAGTCGCGGGAAAGGTGCTC
>DASTJX010000288.1:0-2914 GCA_035716265.1 Nitrospira sp. | reverse complement strand
CTGAAGGCAAAGGGTGTTTCGGTGCGTGTCATCGACCTTTATAGCGTCGTGCCGATTGACCGCACGACTTTATTGGAAAGCGCCTCGGCTACTCACGGCCGTCTCCTGACGGTCGAGGACCATTATGCGCACGGTGGAATTGGCGACGCCGTGCTCGCCGCGGTCGGCTCCGAGGGCATCCGCGTCCACAAGCTCGCTGTGCGCGCGATCCCGCATAGCGGGAAACCGGACGAACTCATCGATCACTATGGCATCGGAGCGAGATCCATTGTCGAAGCCACTCACGATATCATCAAGTAAACGTCCCCCCGTCTCGATCGATGCGCTGCTCGACCGTGTGCCTCTTTTCAATATCCTGAGCAGGCAGGATCGTCAGCGACTCTTGCAAGACCTCTCAGAAACCCGCTACGGGAAGAATGACTTCATCTTTCGGGAGGGCGAGCCGTCCGAGTACTTCCATATTGTCAAGGAAGGCACGGTCAAATGCGTGAAATCCACGTCGGACGGCAAGGAATGCACGCTCAAAATGCTGATGCCGGGGGATTTATTCTGTTGCGATGCGGCGGCGTTCGATGGTGCCAGCCATCCCGGCAATGCCCAGCCGATGGGCAACGTCAGCATCCTTCGCATGCACAAGTCTGCCTACTTCAGCATGCTGAAACGGAACCCCGATGCCGCAATCGAAGTCATTAAGTATCTCGGCAATAGGCTGCACGAGGCACAGGAAAAGAACAAAATACTCGCGTTGGACCGTGCGGATCAACGGCTGGCGGCACTCTTGACCGATCTCGGTACCAGAAACGGCATTAATGAGCGCCAGGGGATCCGACTTCCCATGCGATTGACCAGACAGGATATGGCAAATATGGTCGGAGCAACGACCGAAACTGTTATCCGGATCATGAGCCGATTTAAGCGCGATCGTCTGATCTCGGGAACTGCCAATCGTCTCGTCATCCTCGACTTCGACCGGTTGAAAACGCTCGCCTCACGCTGATCTCATCCACATCCCCAAAACATGACATTGGTCATGTTTTCCCTAGTGACACTTCGGTATGCTCACTCCGGTCGATTCTTAGGATCGCTTTCTGTATCTGCGGACTGTATTGGTCGTTGCTTGAGGAGGGCCCCCGTCTATGTCCATTCGCGCATCTCAAGGTTTTGCTCTTGTCGCCCTGAGCGTCTCTGCTGTCCTGGGCGCGATGTCGCCGGAGTCGAGCGTCGCAAAGACTCATGATATCGCCATGAAAGCTGTCGAAACGGACGTCGTAGTGGAGGGCAGCGGCGAGAAGTATGCGGCCTGGACATTCGATGGACAGGTCCCGGGGCCAGTGGTCAGGGTCACTGAAGGAGACACGGTCAAGTTTACGCTGACGAATCCAGCGTCAAACAAGTATCCGCACGCGATGGATTTTCATGCCGCGGAGATTGACTTTCTCAACAACTACAAAGCCATCAACGCCGGCGAAACGATCAGCTATACCTTCGTCGCCAAGAAACCCGGCATCTTCTTTTATCACTGCGGCGCACCTCCCATGATCCAACACGTCGCCCGTGGCATGTTCGGCGCCGTCATCGTCGACCCCAAGAACGCCAGTGCCTGGCCGAAGGCCGACCGCGAGTATGTCTTGATCCAATCCGAGTACTTCAAGAATCCCGATGATGTTCAGGCCATGTTCGATCGGAGGTTCGACGGGGTCATGTTCAACGGCGGTCTCTTCAAATATCACCCGTTCGTCTCTGGCGGAGGTAAACTTGATGCGAAACCCGGGGAACGAGTACGAATATTTTTCGTCAACGCCGGCCCAAACGAATTCTCAGCGTTTCATCCGATCGGCGAAATTTGGGACAATGTGTATGAAAGCGGCAATCCGGCCAACAAATTATCGGGAGTCCAAACGTACGTGGTCGGGCCCGGTAGCGCGGCGATATTCGACGTCGTTGCTGAGTCCGCTGGTGCGTATCCTCTTGTGACCCATTCGTTGACAGCGGCATTGAGAGGCGCGATTGCTGTGCTGGTCGCTTCGCCTGAAGCCAAGGCGGCTCCCCTTATGCCAATGGTGCCATGGAAAATCAGCGTCCCGCAGACTGGAATCACTCCAGAGCCCGCTCATTAGCCGCGGACAATGGAGGCCCTCCCTGTGACGCGCGTTGTCCTCATGGCCTGCGTTCTGTCGATGTGCATAGTTCTCCCGGCCCACACCACATTCGCCCTTGAACGCGCAACCCTCGCAATCATTGGTCAGGATTGCAGTCAGTGGCACGACGCGATGGTCGAGGCACTGGAGCAGCTCGATGGGATTGCGCGCGCACAAGCGGACGTGATTCCCAACCATCTCCTGGTCGACCATGACAGCCTTCAGCGCACGGCGGAAGAATTGGCCGGCTTCCTCAACCGGCTGGCGGTCGCACAAGGCGACTGCCGTGCTGTCGTCATGAAGTCCTGCATCACGGCAGGTTCGTCCACGTTTTCAGCGCCCAGCGCTCGTGCAGCTCAGTAGATCACTGCCGGACGCTTCCCTTGGGCAGTCAGCATCATGCGCTCTCGCTTGAGCGGTCGCTCAGGATCGCGCGTGTAATGCGACAAATCCTCCGAGACTTCTACAGAACTCAAGGGCAGAGAAACGTGCTGACGCATGTGCGGAACGGGGGTGTCCAGCGAGAGAGACACCAGTTGATCCGTGCAGCCGGTCACTTCAGCGCTCAGGTCGCGCTGATCGTCAAATTGGACGGTAATCCGCTCGTTCGGATTAATCCATTTTCTGATTTGTGCCGCCTTCTGTTGATTGCCGTCCATCGGTCATTCCTATGCGGCCCGGTAGGTGCCAGTTTCTTTAGTTTCCACTTGGGCAACCACGCGTGAGCCGATCACGGCACCCCATATAGTGGTGCCGAGTGAAAGCAATCCCCCAAT
>DASTJX010000287.1:0-5843 GCA_035716265.1 Nitrospira sp. | reverse complement strand
CACCTCTACATCTGCGAGCGCGGCGAGAATAAGATCCGCCGCGTCCGTCTTTGGTAGAAATCCGAATCCGACCGAATTGGTCGCTCGACCCTTTTGTGGTATGGTGACACGGTCCCCCGCGGCATCACCCGGTTCGCGGGACGGTGCCTGAGAGTCTGCTGTCGGCTTGGTCAACCAGGACGTGAGCATGGCGCGCAAGACGACCACGAGTCCTTCCCGTTCTCTCCTTTTGCTCTTTTTCTGCATACTCGTTTCGGCCGCGGTCTTAGGCGGCATGGGCATTCCGCTTGTCAGCTCGGAAGGCATGGTCATTCGTGCCCATCTGATCGAGGGCGATCTGCCGACGACACCAGAAGACGCCGTGTGGGCCAAAGTTTCACCCCTGACGCTCCCCCTCAGTGGACAGGTCATTACGCGTCCGGTCTGGCCAGAGCCGACCGCCCGCGCATTGACCGTTCGATCCGTTCACAACGGCACCGATATCGCGTTTTTATTGGAGTGGCAGGACAATACGAAAAATGACCGGCTGACCCCTGGCACGTTCCGCGACGGCGTGGCGATCGGTTTGCCACTTGGCGATGCACCGGCATTCTTTTGCATGGGGCAACTCGATCACTACATCAATATTTGGCACTGGAAGGCCGATTGGCAGAGCGATATCGACCGCCGTGCGTCCCGAAGCAACGATAAACAGCGGGAAGGTGTGCGGACGTTCGAGGTGATCCCTCGCCGGGTGTCCTCAGTGGAAGATTTGATCGGCGGCGGGTTCAGCACACTCACGACGAAAGAAAAACAAGGCCGTGTCCAGGGCAAGGCGACCTGGAAGGACGGAGTCTGGCACGTCGTCATGCGCCGGCCGCTCGGCGCCGAAGAACAGGACAACGAGGCGAAGCTGGTTCCTGGCCGCGTCCAAACCGTTTCCTTCGCGGTCTGGAACGGGGAAAACAAGGAACGGAACGGCCAAAAAGCGGTCGCGCCGTGGTTTCAATTGGTCATCGATCCGATTGCGAAAATTTGAGTTTCATGGTGTGATGAACGAGAAACCATCGTTCGGGTGATCGGGCATCACGAGGCGCCGACTTTGGAGGAATATCGCAACAGGTGTATGGATGGCACCGCAGGGGCCCTTCGTTGGGGAAGGGCCCTTGTTGTGTGTGGGCTGCTGTTGGGCCTGCTGGGCATTCCGCTACCCGGACGAACGGCGAACGACCGAGCGGCCGATGGCATGACGGTGGATGAGGCCGCGAAATTGGGTGAAGACTTTGGCGTCATCGTCGGTGATGTCGACGAGGAGATTCAGAAAGAGCTGAAGCTGCAGCGACCGCAAGGCGTGGCGGTGTTCGAAGTCATCGGCAATTCACGCGCAGATTATGCCGGCATCAAAGTTCGGTCGGTCATCAAGGAAATCGACAAGAAAGAAGTCAGAAATATGCTCGATTTCGGACGGCACATCAAGAAAGCCATCAATGAATGCAACTTTACGGTCGGCACCTACGAACCGGCCGACCCTGGCGATCCCGTCGGCTGGGGGGTGAATTTCCACTTTGTCGGCTGTAAGCGCGATTAGGATGTTGAAACACCACCCCCTCTCACCCACCCTGCGCACACGCCGAGACGTGCGCTTTACCCATTGGCCGGCCCAGCCAAGCGCGCGACGCGCTTGTTCGCTAGGCGTTGATCTCGTATGGCTTAGGCTTGCGGCCCTTGTGCAGAAGAAGCCCTCGGTGCTTTCGGGGATGGTGGGTGAAGACCATGCTTTCTTGAACATCTCAGTCGCCGAATAAGCCTTTTCACACGTTTAATGCGGTTTCGACGAATGCTGACCAAAAGACATATAGCCGCAATGTGTATCCTGCTGCTGCTTCTCGGCGTCACCGCCGTCTATCAAGAGGGAGCGGTGGCGCAGAAGGCCGACGGCCAGGCGCTGAATGGGGCGTCGGAAGGCTGGGTCGGTGAGATCGAGCAGGTCTTCATCCGGTCCGAAGAGTGCAAGCAGTGCCATGACCGCCATTACGAAGAATGGAAGGGCGCACGGGAACAGACGCCGGATCTCAAAACCTTTGGCCGGGTGGACGCTGCGCTTCTGCATGGCACGTCGCTGGAGTCGCCGGTTTTTCGGACCGTGCTCGGCGTTTGGCTGCAGACCAATCCCACGGCGGAAGAACGAAAGCGCTGTCTCTCATGCCATGTGCCAGCGACGACCGTGTTCCCGCAGCATGCTGAAAAGATTACCGCGCAGGTATTGGCGGGTAAACCGCAGATCGAGGGGATCGGGTGCGCCTCCTGCCATCTCATCAACTCCGTCGAAACGACGATGGGTCCCCCGCCCACGTTCAAGATCGAGCCAGGGAAAACCATGCACGGTCCCTATGCGGATCCGGAGGAAAACCTCGTGCATCCGGCTGTGCAGTCGCCGCTCTTCCGGGGCGCCAACTACTGCGCCTCCTGCCATTTCGACAAGGTCAAGGACGTGACGCAGAAGGATTTGCCGGGTGAAATCTTGCAGGGCACGATCTGTCAGGATTGTCACATGGAACAGTCTACGGGCAGTTCGACTTCAAAGCGTGGCGCCATGACGCGCTCGATCGGGCGCCATTATTTCCGGGGTGTGGTCATCCCCGGCATCCTGCTCAAGAACCGCAACCTTCAGGCTGAGTGGATGCCGCGCATCGATATCGACAGCACGAAATCCGCCGACAAGGTTGAGGGCACAGCCTTGGTCAAAGTCGGCAGTCTCCCGCACAGCTTCCCGGACGGAGATCCGGTGCTCAAGCAATTCACGCTGGCCATTGCGTTAAAAGATGCGCAGGGAAAGGTGCTGGCTCAAGAAACGAAACGGTTCGGATTGCCGTATGATAAGATCCTACGTGGACCGATTCCCGACCCATTCATTAAAGGGGGCAATACGAGGAAGGTGCCGTTCTCGCTGGCCGTGCCGAGGGGGGCGTCAGCGGCCTCCGTGGAAGCGGTGCTGAGCTATTCGCTGATTCCGACACCGGAGCCGGCATTGAAAACGAAGTATCTTGCGACGCTCAAGGATGACAAGGAGCGAGAGAAGGCCAAGAAGATCCTCGACGAATACACACAGCCTCGAATGCTGACCTACCGGGCGAAGAACCTCTGACGGAATTGGAGCAGCGGAACTCATGAGCGTGCGCAAGATCATTGTGCCGGCAGCCTTGGCCGCGATATTGTTGGTCGCGGGCTGGCTGGCTGCGCCCATGTTCGGCGACCGGATTTTTGCGCAGCAGGACGGGAAGGCGCCTGTCTCGATGGACAAGGCCTTTCCCAACTCCAACAAGTGCAAGCGCTGCCATGAGCGCGTGTTTGAGGAGTGGGAAACCTCTCCCTTGTCACGGTCGATCCATTCGCCCGCCTTTCGCGCCTCCCTTGATGCGTTTCTGTCATCGCCGGCCGGGAAGGACAAGGCGCTCTGCTTCCGCTGCCACGCGCCACACGTGCGCGAATTCCCCGATCACGTGCAGCTTTTCATCGATCAGGCGAAATCGGGCGATCCGCAGATGGACGGCGTCGCCTGTTCGCAGTGTCACCTCATCAAGCAGGTGGACCGCACCAAACAGCCGCCGGAGCCGAAATACGAGCCGGCCGGCAGCAAAACACTCTACGGGCCCTATAAGGATTTTGCGCAGAATCTTGCCCACCAGTCGTCGGAGTTGGGACTGTTCCGGAAATCTGATCTCTGTTTGAACTGCCATCAGGCGGTGCCGTCGGCGGCCAATCTCGGCAAATCGAACGATCTGCTCGGCAACTGGGATCAGAGTAAGGCGATCAAGTCCGGGAAGGAATGCCAGTCCTGCCACATGCCCGAGCAGACCGGCGAATCGGCCAACGGGGAAAAGAAACGCACGGTGGCCAATCATACATTCCCAGGCCGCATAGGAAAGCTGCGTCAGGAGGCAGCCAAGCTCGATATCGAGACCAAGATTGACGGAGATAAGACGACGGTCGTGCTGAAGGTCCAGAGCCTCGTCCCGCACAATCTGCCGACGACCCATCCGGCGTGGGCGAGCGTCGTGCTGCAGCTGGATATCAAAGGCAAGAATTTGAAGACGGTGTTTTCGGACAAGCGCGTGTATGGCAGAGTCTTCCAGGACGCCAAAGGGCAGAAGACGGTCTTCGACTTCGAAGCCGTCAAGGTGCTGGAAGATACGGTGTTGAAGCCGGAAGAGCTGCGCATCGAGACCTTTACGTTCCCCACACCAAAGGACACGCGGACGTTTGACGTGGAAGCCACGCTCAGCTATGCCCCGGTCAGTGGGCCGGCGGCCTTTCTCCAGCGGATCGAAGCCGAGTCCTCCCAGGGCTCGTCGGACCCTGTTTTCCAGCCGATCAACATCGTGAAAAAATCCGAGAACATTCCGGTCAACAAGTAGACCTTCCAGTCCCAACGCTTCCTCGTTAAAAAACAGGAACTTAGGCTCGTCCTACCTCGAAGCCTTCGATGGCTAGGGGATGTGACCATGGCCAGCAGCGGGTGGACGGGAGTAGGCTGTCTTCATGCAGCTCACGGGAACCTCCGTCATCGTCGTTGGGGCTGGACTAGCCGGTCTCTCGGCCGCGACGCAGCTCTTGAAAGATGGGGCTCGCGTGACGGTTGTGGAAGCGCGCAATCGTGTCGGAGGCAGAGTGCTCACCATTCGCGATGCGTTCGTGGGAGGTCAGCACGCCGAAGCCGGCGGGGACTTCATAGATTGCAACCAGGAGGACATCACACGTCTGGCGAAGGAGTACGGGTTGACCGTACGGCCGATCTTGCGCGGCGGATTTTCATTCGTACGGCACAAAGGCGCCGGGGCGATTCACGGCCGTCCCATTTCCGGTGAACGGGCGTGGAAGCCGATCACAGACCGGGCAAAGCCCTTGCTCAAAGCCTATCGGCAGGCGGAGCAGCGATGGGACAGCGCGGTCGCAAGGGGCTTCGCTCAGCGATCGGTCGCAGAGTGGCTGAATGAGATCAATGCCGATGACGCGATGCGCGCGATGGTGCGTGGGTTGCGCGGATTTTTCCTTGCCGATCCTGAAGAGCTGTCGCTGCTCGTGTTGATCGACCAGCTCGCGTCCGACACGCCGGGACAGATCGAGATGGGGCGCATTGAAGGCGGCAACGATCGACTGCCCGCCGCGATGGCGGCTTCGCTGGACGACTCGCTCTATCTGCGTACAGTCGCTCGTGCTGTGCGCTATGACCAGGCGTCCATGCGGGTGACCGTCCAAAGTTCAAGCGGCGATCAGGCGCAGTTGAGGGCGGACTACGTGATCCTCGCGGTGCCTGTGACGACGCTGCGTAACCTCGACATCTCGCCGGAACTCCCGCTCGAGCAGGCGAAGGTCTTCGCCCGCCTCAAATACGGCCGTGTCACCAAGAGCCTGCTACAGTTCGACCGGCGCTTCTGGAAACGCAAAAGCCGGGCGGCTGCCTACGGGACGGACGCCCCGACGGGCGCCATCTGGGATGCGAATGAAGAACAGCGCGGCCGCAGTGGGATCATCTCCCTTATGGCCGGCGGTCAGGCGAGCGAGGATAGCCGGAAGATCGTCTCAAAAGAAGGCATGAATGGACTGGTTCACGCGCTCGGATGGCTCAAACCCGGGGGCGCAATACTTCTACGGAACCACCACGTGACGTGGGAAGACGACTCGTACGCGCAAGGGGGCTATGCCTATTTTGATCCGGCGTTCGATGCCGCCTGGCGCCCTTGGCTTGCACGGCCGCATGGCCACATCCTGTTTGCCGGCGAACATACCAGCATCAAATGGCAGGGCTATATGAACGGCGCGGTGGAAAGCGGTCTGCGTGCGGCGGCCGAAGTGTGGGCGCTCGC
>DASTJX010000286.1:0-4492 GCA_035716265.1 Nitrospira sp. | reverse complement strand
ACGTCCAAGTGCGTGCCCTGTGCCCCTTCAAAGAGAATGGTTTTCTTGGCATCGACGAGACGATTCACAAGCATGGTGGCGTCGAGGATGTGGCTGTTGAGGCGTTCGGCATATCCCATGTACTGCTGATACACCTTCTCTACCTCGAACCGCTCGACCTTATATAACTGTTCAAGAAACCAGTTGATCTCGACCAGGTTCTCTTCGAGTTTCCGGCGAAACGCCGCTGGATTCAGTAGGTCGCCCATGCGGATTCCGATGCGGGAAATCTTATCTGCATAAGAGGGTCCGATTCCGCGTCCGGTGGTTCCGATGCGGCGTGATCCTTTCGATCGTTCCGCAGCCTTATCAATCGCTTTGTGATACGGCAGGATAACGTGAGCTCGTTGGCTAATAATGAAGTTCTTTCCGAACCGCACGCCCTGGCCCTGCAGATGATCCATTTCTTCGATCAACGACCCCGGGTCGACGACCACACCGTTGCCGATGACGCACAAGGTACCGCGATAGAGGATGCCGGAGGGGACAAGGTGGAAAATAAAGGTCCCGCGATCGTTGATGACCGTATGTCCAGCGTTCGACCCGCCTTGATAGCGGACCACTACGTCGGCGTCCCGGGCCAACATATCGACAATTTTGCCCTTGCCTTCATCCCCCCATTGGGCGCCTATGACAACGAGATTGGCCATGATGCTTCCAAAAAAAGGGCCCCTGGCACACAGTGGCCGGGGCCGGAGCGTCATGGTAGGGACCACCCTACGGTTTGTCAAGAAGTCGCCGCCTCACCTGGACTCTCATCTCTTTCAGCCTTCAGGCATAATGCACGACAGCGTTCATTGCGCGTCTTCTCACCCGCTCAACCCGGGTGCGCCCGACGCGCGCCCTCTTCCGCAATGAGCTCCCTTTGATGAGCCTTCCTCGCTCGTTTCTATCGCCGAGGAGCAGCCTGGCCCAGTCCGAACGTGCGCGTTCATTCTCACCCGCCGCCCAGGGCGATCATTTTCACCCACCGACCCACCGATTGCTTTGCAATCGTTTACCCGGGACGCGTGCTTTTCCCCAGTGAGCACCGCCTTAAAATGTTCCCTCCAAGCTTGCTTGATCTGTCATCAAAAGGGTGGCCCGATTGGTCTCACACGTGCGCGCTTCAACGCGCACCGCCCACAATATAAAGACACGATCGGTCCCGTGTGGGCGTTGGGCGAGCACAAGAGACCAACGGGCCCAACGCTATTCTTCCTTCCGCGACCACAAGGAACTGACCAAATTGCTCCTCCTTTCTGGTCTGCGTGTTGGGCGAACACAAAAGGCGGTCGCGGGTTACCCGCCCATTTTCTTGACTGAGTACGGACGGCAGTGTTAGCATAACGTTCGTTTTTGCATGATTTTTCAGCTTGTTCAGAAAACCAAGTGGGGCTGTGGCGCAGCTGGGAGCGCGCGTGAATGGCATTCACGAGGTCGCGGGTTCAATCCCCGCCAGCTCCACCAAAATGATGAAGAACACGCGACCGTGGGGGATTTCGAAGGGGGTGCGCCCCCTTCGTGGGGAGCGTGCGAGGGGGCGGGGCCCCCTCAGCAAGAGTCGGTGAGAGATGTTTCAGACTCGAACCGACGAGGGAGCGCGGTTCAATCCCCGCCAGCTCCACCAAACAGAGCTAGCTCGTTCCGTCGGACCATTCGGGCTCAGTAGCTTTTTGGTTGCAGCCGACGGAAAGATTACTTGACTCAATCACCTGAGTGGGAGCATCTCCGTTTTGGCCAACAAGCTCGCGATACCATGCTGGATAGCTCTATGTTGAACAATTCAGGGGTGCGAAGAGACCTCGCCATTCCGCTGTTGATGCGCCTTCCGCCTCCTTTGCTTTAGTCAACCGCTTACATTCTGTTTCACATTCTGACCTGACAACTCATGCTACAAATCGAGTCCGTTCATAAGCAGTTTTCAACCAAAGTGTTGTTTGACGGAGCTTCCGCTCACCTGCGTCCACAGACCCGGGTCGGCCTTGTGGGTCCCAACGGGACAGGCAAGACGACGCTGTTCAAAATGATCCTGGGCGAGGAAGCGCCAGATGAAGGTGCGATACGAAAGCGACCTCGTCTTCGGATCGGTTATCTACCCCAGGAACTCGAAACCATCACAGGCAAGACGGCGCTGGATGCGGCGCATCGCGACGAGTACCCGGAGCACGAAGCCAAACGCATCCTCTCGGGGCTGGGCTTCAGCGAGGCAGATTTTTCCCGCCCTGTTGACAAGCTCTCGGGGGGATATCGGATGCGGGTCGCATTGGCCCATCTGCTCTTGTCCGATCCCGACGTGCTCATGCTCGACGAGCCGACCAACCATCTCGATAAGCCCACGCAGCGCTGGTTCGAAGAATTTCTGCTGGACTCCAAGCTGACATTGCTGGTGATCAGCCATGACACAGCCTTTCTCGATCGCATTGCCACGCACATCTGGGAGTTGCGGGATCGGACGATCCAGGAGTTCCGCGGCAACTACACGACGTTTCGCGAGCTTCGTGCTGCACGCGATGCGCAACTCCATGCCGCCGCGAATCGTCAAGCCAAGGAAGTGGCCAGAGTCCAGCAGTTCGTTGATCGGTTTCGCTATCAAGCCAACAAGGCCCGTCAGGTCCAATCACGGATCAAACAGTTGGAGAAGGTGAAGCTGATCGAGCTGCAGCGTGATGTCAAGCGTGTCAAGTTTAAATTTCCGCTGCCCTCCACGAGCGGACGCCATGTCTTGGATCTCAAGGACGTCAGCAAGCGGTATGGCGAAAAGGTCGTGTATACGTCCCTGGATTTCTCAGTGGAGCGTGGTCAACGCATCGCGCTTGTGGGGGAAAACGGCGCGGGCAAGAGCACGCTCTTGAAGATGCTGGCCGGCGTCCTGCCGCCCGACAACGGCACGAGAACGGTCGGCCACGGCGTGAGCTTGCACTATTTTGCCCAACATCAGGCGGAGACGCTGAACCCGGAACATTCTATTCTCGAATCGCTCGGGGAAGCGTCGAGCACTGCGGAGACCAATTTTCTACGCGGGCTGGCCGGTGCGTTCCTCTTTTCCGGCGCCGATCAAACAAAGCCTGTCAAAGCGCTCAGCGGCGGGGAGCGGAACCGTGTGGCACTCGCGAGGATGCTGGTAGAACCAGCCAATACGTTGTTGCTCGATGAGCCGACGAATCATCTGGATCCAGCCTCGGTAGACGTTCTCACGGATGCGATGATCGACTTCCCCGGCACGATCGTTTTCATCTCCCACGATCCCACCTTTCTCACAAGGATTTCAACCCGTGTGGTCGAGATCGAAGACGGGAAAGCCCGTAACTTTTTCGGAGACTATGAATATTACTTGTGGAAAAAGGCCCAGGAATTCGAACCCATTAAGGAATCCAGCGACGAGTTAGGTGTGCAGCAGCGAAAGCCTGACGGCCCGACGAAAGCCATGGCGTCGCAAGCAGCGCCCAAGTCTTCAGCCGGGGGCCGCCGTGACTTGACCAAGACGCAGGCACGACTCGAAAAACAAGTGGCTCGGGCGGAAGCCGAAATCGCCGAGCATGAGGCAAAAATCAGGGAACGCGATCAGATGCTGGCCGATCCGGCGTTGTATCAGGAATTCTCGAAGTGGAACGGACTGCAGCAAGAACAGGACACCTGGAGGCAGGAACTCGAACGGCTCACGGCCAGATGGGAATCGCTGTCCACGGACTTGGCGGACGTGAAACAGAAACTGGCGGCGATCGCTTAGAAGGCAGGCGGCTCACTTCATCTGCTACGCACTGGATTTAATGGTCTCCTCAAGATAGTAGTACAACCATTTATTTTTTTCTTTCGTCACAATTTCATCCCATACCACACCGATCAGATAGCCCTTTTCCCACGTCTTCACCCAGGCTACGGTGCCGTCCAACTTTTCCTGTTGCTCAACTCGATCCGAGTCGAGAAATGCCAGTGAAACGGTGACTTTTTCACCATTCGTCAGCTTGTCTTTTGCATGCAGCCCCGCACCCACCCGATTCACGTTATCCAGCACAGCCGTGATGGCCTTGGCACCGGCCTTGGGTGACACCAACGCGGAACCGACTAACGTGGCCCGCACAAGCTTCCGCCGCTCGTTGTCAGCCGCCGACGACGAATGACTTTTAGATTCGGCACGCTTCATGGGGCTAAGTATAACCGATTAGAAATCTTTGTCCAACGCCGGCAGCTCCGTCTATTTCCCCTTTGGCTTGTAGTACTTGCGTCCTTTCAGCGCCTCGGGCAGATGCTCCTGTTCTCGCTGCGCCTGCGGATCGTCATGAACATACCGGTAGCCTTTGCCGTAGCCCAGATCGCGCATCATCGACGTGACGGCATTTCGGAGGTGCAGGGGAACACCCAGATTGCCTTCTGCCCTCACGTCCGCCAGCGCCTCCAGGAGCGCCCTGTACGACGCATTGTCCTTTGGTCTGGTCGCCAAAAAGGTGGTGCCCTGCGCCAGGTTGATCTGCGC
>DASTJX010000285.1:0-7955 GCA_035716265.1 Nitrospira sp. | reverse complement strand
TAAGATGCGCGACAGCCAGCACAGCAAAGACATTCGTGAGTATGAGATCACGAATAAGGGCGTGGCGCTGACTGAGACTCGCCTGAACCAGTACCGCGCGCTCATCACCGGCATTCCGGCGTACTGGAAACCTCCGGGCCGAGAGGGAGACCCGAAGAAATGAAACCTCGAAAAAAGCCCAATCCGCTGGCAGCCAATCTGCCAGAACTCTGCCATTTGCTCATGGAAAATGCTCCGGTGCCGATGGCCGAATTGGAGGGCGCTGGGCATATCATCCGCTATGTCAATCCCGCCTTTTGCCGCCTGGTCGGCACAGATCGCGAGGCACTGACAGGAAAACCATTTGCGGAAACCACTCAGGAAGGCGATCGCTGCCTGGCCGTCTTAAACCGCGTGTTTCGCACGGCCGAATGTGTCAGCTATACCGACTCGGAACAAGGTGAATCGCATCCCCCTTATTGGTCTTATGCCGTCTGGCCAGTTCTGGGACCTAATCAACGGCCAGTGGGAGTCATGATGCAAGTCACCGAGACCACTTCGTTCCATCAGCAGGCGGTCGCCATGAACCGCGAATTACTGCTTTCGTCATTGCGCCAGCATGAACTCACGGAGGTCACCACACGAACCAACGATGAACTAGAGCAGCGTGTCTTGGAACGGACACGAGCACTCGTCGCTTCGGAAGAGGCGCTTCGGGCATTAGCCACCGAGTTGAATCTCGCGGAGCAGCGGGAGCGGAAGCGTTTGGCGACAGAGCTGCACGACTATCTCGCCCACATGTTGGTGCTTGGTAGCATGATACTCGGTCAAGCGAAGCGGACTGGACTGCCGCCGCAGGGGGAAGACTTCGTCAGACAGACGGAAGAGGTATTAGGCAGAGCGCTGACCTATTGTCGGACATTGATGGCCGAACTGAG
The DNA here is from genome assembly GCA_035716265.1 of Nitrospira sp. Lineage (GTDB taxonomy): Bacteria > Nitrospirota > Nitrospiria > Nitrospirales > Nitrospiraceae > Nitrospira_C. The sequence goes on along the minus strand of DASTJX010000285.1, from coordinate 7,038 downwards.
TCCACCAATCTTACAGGAGCAGGGACTTCCGGCTGGTCTTACATGGCTGGCTGATCATATGAAGCGCCACGAATTGGCGGTCGCGGTTGAGATTCAAGACACCAGCGACATGCCGTTGCCGATTGACCGCGCCGTCCTCCTGTTTCAGTCTGTCCGAGAATTACTGATCAATGTGGCAAAACATGGGACGGTGAAAGAAGCCACGGTGAAATTGAGCTATAAGTCTGGAATGCTGCAGATCATCGTGAATGATACCAATGGCTTTGACCTTGCCGCAGGGTCCCATGATATTTCACCGTTGTCCTCCAAGTTCGGCCTCTTTAGCATCAAGGAACGGATGAAAGCGCTTGGAGGGAGTTTTGAACTCCACTCGGCAGTAGGACAGGGAACTACCGCAACGCTTACACTCCCCTTAGCTTCACCTAGCGTGGCCGAGGGTGCTATCTATCAGACGGAAAACTCAACGACACGGGTGGCTAAGGTGCTCCCTCTTGCAACCGTCCCTTCACCCTATCGTGAGCGTCCACCTTTGCGGCAACAGAATGCGCCGATTCGCGTTCTTCTTGTGGATGATCACACCGTGCTGCGCGAAGGGTTACGGAGCATCGTATCGGCGTACCAACATTTAGAGGTTGTAGGGGAAGCGAGCGATGGGAGAGAAGCCGTCAACCTTGCTCGGAACCTCGATCCTGACATCGTCGTGATGGACATCAATATGCCTCATATGGATGGGATTGAAGCAACGAAACAGATCAAGAGCTACCAGCCGGACATCGCTGTCATCGGGCTGTCGGTCAATCCATCGGCCGTAACGGAGCAGAAGATGAAAGCAGCCGGCGCATCCGCCTATCTGACCAAGGAAAGCGCTGCGGATGCCTTATATCAGGCCATCCAAGAAGCAATGGCACACAAAGTGGCCTAACTCAAGCGCATTCACCACACCCTGAAACGGGATGGCCCCCGAGCCGCTCAAAACTTTGCAAAAGCCCTCGGTTCCCGTTGAGGACGCCAGCACTTTTGTAACGGCCTAGCCTTAAAGACTGTGCTAAATTTGTGCTTAAATAGAAATGAATAGAAACGGTAGAATCGCCGAAACGCCAATGCTCCCAACTTAAAACGGGGAGTACATCACCGAGCGTTACGAAAACCCACCCAACACCGCTTCTCGGATCTCGATGGAAGAACGGGAAAGGCTTACGTACTCCGTTTCTGAACTCCAGAAGGTCCTGGTCATCTGGGATAAAGCAGTAAGCACCAAGGCTTCCACAGACTCATGTATAGTGACCGTATGAATGACGAAGAACTAGAGACCCGGAAGCTAATCGCTCATTTCACGTCCGCCAGCTGAGATTTTTCTCACTCATCCTTCATCCTCATCTGGTACCACGCTGCTACCAGGACAGGACCTAAGCCAGGCGGTTTCAAAAGTCTCGAACTGCATGAATCTGCCTTAATCTGCCCAATTCCACTCGCCTCAGTTTCGCTTTACCTTACAGTGCCGAACTACGAAGTGAAGCCGAACGCTCTTTAGAGCAGGCAGGGATACCCTTCCGATCAATGCGCGAACGCTCGAAATCCTAAAAGCCAGGGTGAAGGTTCGTTCACTGAAAACAGATTATGTCTTCTTCAATGGAGCCGGGAACCGGATGGATGCACGGGATCTGCTGCGTGTGTTCTACCTGTCATGAAAAAGGCAGACGTGAAAGGGTTCCGCTTTCACGATCTGCGTCATACATTCGCCACTCGCCTTGTGCAAGCCGGCGCTGATATCTACACTGTCCAAAAACTCGGGCGATGGAGAACCATTCAGATGGTCATGCGCTACGCGCATCATTACCCGGAGAGTCTGCGCGTTGGGATCGAGATTCTTGATCGGGTTCCGGCAGGAGTTAGCACAGTTTTAGCACACTCGGCTAATTTGGCCGCTGAATTGGCTGCCAGAGAATCCAGTCTAAGCTGTTGAAAGAGAAGAGAGACAAGTTGGTTGCGGGGAGAGGATTTGAACCTCTGACCTTTGGGTTATGAGCCCAACGAGCTACCAGACTGCTCCACCCCGCGGGCGGATACTAACAAAGCGATTCTCGGCAAGTCAAACGATGCAGTCCCGTTGCATTCGGGGCTCACGGATGCTAAAGCGATGCCATGCGCATTGTGTTCATGGGGACACCTGAATTTGCCGTTCCATCACTTGAGGCGTTGCTCAAAACGAACGATCAGGTGGTGGGCATTGTCACGCAGCCTGATCGCCCGAAAGGCCGCGGCCAAGTATTAACGCCCTCTCCGGTAAAACTCATTGCACAACGTGAGCGCATACCGCTTCTGCAACCGACCAAAATGAAGGACGTAGAGTTTTTCGCGACATTATCCAGCTGGAAGCCCGACCATATCGCGGTCGCAGCGTTCGGGCGTATCCTGCCTCCCGCTATCCTTTCGCTTCCACCCTTGGGCTGTATCAATGTACACGGATCTCTGTTGCCGAAGTACCGGGGGGCAGGACCGATCCAATGGGCTCTCATCAACGGGGAAACCGAAACCGGCATTACTACCATGTTGATGGATGAAGGCATGGACACCGGAGCCGTATTGCTCCAAGAAACTATGATGATCAACCCCGATGATACTGCCGGCAGCTTGTCTGTTCGTCTCGCTGAGCTTGGAGGACGAATGCTTGTGAAGACTCTGGCCCAGCTAAGAGCCGGCACTCTGACTCCTCGAGCTCAAGATCATAGCCAAGCGACTCTGGCTCCGCTTTTGAAGAAAGAAGATGGCATAATCGATTGGACAATGCCTGCAACTGTCATTGCCAATCGTATCCGTGGGCTCGATCCATGGCCTGGTGCCCACACTGTTGCCGAAACAGAGCGCTGGACGATCTACGGGGCGGTGGCTTTAGAGGAGCCGGCGAGAGGGGCCCCCGGTGAGGTGACGGCAGTTCATAAAGATGCGATCCATGTAGCCACAGGCCGAGGGGTACTGGCGATCTACGAAGTTCAAGCGGCCGGCGGCCGTCGAATGCCGGTGTCACAGTATTTAACGGGGCATTCTATTCGCGTCGGCATGCGACTGAGCGCTCATACGCAGTAAGCGCTCGATACTCCCATCAGTGAAATGCAAGTCAGCCCGGGGCAAACGCAACAGCCGCTCATGCCGGAAGGCTGATCGCTCCCGATCCTGAGTCCCCGCGTGAATTTCTACTAGTGGCCACTGTTCACAATTGGTATGCCATCTCATTCGGCCAGGTCGGTTGCATTGTCGGTGCTCGTCGAATCGGAGCATTCTGAGGAAGGCCTCGATACACTATTCGATCGTGCGCTGCTCCGGACACCGCTTGATAGCCGCGACCGTGCACTGGCCCTTGAGATCACATACGGGGTCTGCCGTCGCCTGCGCACCATCGATTGGCGGTTGGAACCGGTCCTTGATAAGCCGCTGGCACGTCTGCCGATGGCGGTCCAGATGTTGTTAAGGATCGGTGCCTATCAACTGCTGTTTCTCGATCGAATCCCGGCTTCCGCTGCCGTCAATGAATCCGTGAATCTCGCCAAGTCCCAGGTAAAGAAGTTGCAGCGGGATTGGGGTGGTTTCGTCAATGGCGTCTTGCGTGCGCTGATTCGTGAGCCGAGCGCGCCCTGGCCCTCAGTCCACGATGATGCCGCGTATGCACTCGCCGTACGGTATTCTGTCCCCGAATGGTTGAGTCGTCGCTGGCTCGATCGGCTTGGCCTTACCACTGCTCAGACCGTCTGCGAACAGGCGAGCCTGATCCCTCCGGTGACGCTCCGTGTGAATCTACTGCGGATCACTCGGGAGGCATTGCTCCGGCGATTGGAGAAGGCCGGCATGAAGGGAAAGCCGACACGAATAAGCCCGGTAGGCATCACGCTTGTGGAGGGGGGAAGCGTGGCAAGTCTGCCCGGTTTTGCAGAGGGTCAGTTCTATGTCGAGGATGAGGCTGCCCAGCTGATCCCTTTCCTCTTAGACGTGCGTCCCGGCAACCTAATTCTGGATGCATGCGCCGCACCTGGAGGGAAGGCGACGCATATAGCCGAACTCATGGAAGACCAGGGACGGATTTTCGCAGTCGATCGAAGTGCTGCCCGACTCAGCGTTTTGCAGAAGAATTGCAGCCGATTACAATTGAAGAGCATTGTGCCGATCGTTGGAGACCTGAGAGACGCTTCATGGGAAGACGCCGCGGCGAAAGCGGACAAGCAGGCCGAGCGCCTATGGTTCGATCGAATTCTTGTCGATGCCCCATGCAGCGGTCTTGGCGTGTTGCGACGGCATCCCGAGTTGAAATGGCGAAAGGAGCAGAATGCGTTCGCGCGGCATCAGGCTGTGCAATCGCAAATACTCGACTCGGCCGCTCGCTGCTTGCGGCCCGGCGGGGTGCTGGTCTATAGTACCTGTTCAACAGAGCCGGAAGAAAACGAAGCTGTCATCGATGGATTCCTGAGGTCGCATGCGGAGTTCCGTCGAGTGTCCGTAGCACCCGGGCTGCCGGAACCCGGCCGGCAGTTCCTCACTGCACAAGGCGATTTCTCGACGATGGGAAACGTGGATTCAATGGACGGCTTCTATGCAGCACGTCTGACGCGAATGGACTCATGACGGCCAGAACCGCGTTGATCGCACCGTCTATTCTATCTGCCGACTTTGCCCGATTGGCCGACGAGGTGGCCGCGGTCGAGCGAGGCGGAGCAGATCTGCTGCACGTTGACGTCATGGATGGCCATTTCGTGCCAAATCTGACGGTAGGCCCGCCGATCGTTGAATCCTTGAAGAAAGTGACTAAGCTTCCCCTCGACGTTCACCTGATGATTACCAATGCCGATGCCTTTCTTGCCGACTTTGCCTCGGCCGGCGCGGATTATCTGACCGTCCATGTCGAAGCTTGCCCACACCTCCACCGGACGGTGCAGGCCATCAAGGAGCATGGCGCCAAGGCCGGTGTCACATTGAATCCCGCAACGTCATTGCACACCGTCGAAGAGATTCTTCCGGATATCGATCTTCTCCTGATTATGTCCGTGAATCCCGGATTTGGTGGGCAGACGTTCATCGAGTCCTGCCTCCACAAGGTGAGCACCGCCCGCCGCATGCTCGACGGCATCGGGAGCCGTGCGCTGCTCGAGGTCGATGGCGGCGTGAAAGTCGACAACGCGGCTCGAATCCTCGCCGCCGGTGCAGACGTATTGGTCGCTGGTTCAGCCATCTTCTGCGGGGCCGACTATGCGGCGACCATTGCTGCGCTCAGGGCGGCTCGGCAGCCTGCATCCGTCCATCGATAGGCCATCGGGTGGACATTTCCTCCCTCATCGACAGCCTGCACCCATTGGAAATCAAGGTGCTCACAGCTTTTGGCGCCAATCCATCAGGCCTGGTGCTCGACACCGATCAACTCGCCAAAGCCACGAATCTTGAAGCCTCGCAACTCAGTATGGCCATCGAATGGTTGCTCGCCAAATCGCTGCTAACGGTCGACAAGGAAACCGTCACCTCAGTCGTCTCACTGACACCTGTCGGCGAGCGTTATCATGGAAAGCAAGCGCCGATTGAGGAAGTGTTGGCTGCGGCGAAGAGCGCAGCGGGGACCGGCGGCAGGTTGACGATCCAGGATCTGCAATCTCAAGAAGGCCTCGATCCATCCGATGTGAGCAAGGCCGTCGGCCGCCTCAAAAAAGAAGGTGCGCTGCTCATTGTGCAGGGAGGTTGCATCGAGTCAACCGGACGACCGAGCCCGACGGTCGATCGGCTGCGAAGCCTGCTGCAGCTGGTGCATGAAGATCCTCGCGAATTGGACAGTTTTGGAGAACACGATAGGCAGGTCATCCAGGAGTATGCCGTCAAGCGGGGCAATGCGAAAGAACCGTTTCGCGTCGACGACCGTGTGGCTCGATCTTTCAGAGTGGCGTCAGCCGGCATCACGGCAGCGGAGCATCTGGTTCAACATGAAGTTGCGGAAGAAGTCTCTCAGCTCACACCCGAAATGCTCAAGGACGGGAGTTGGCGTACAAAGCGGTTCAGGAAATACACCATCAGCCTTCGCGCGCCACGGATCAGCACAGGGAAAAGACATCCATATCGTGAGTTTCTGGACACCGTCAAATCGAAGCTGGTGAGCATGGGGTTCCAGGAAATGCGGGGGTCGCTGGTCGAGACGGAATTCTGGAACATGGATGCGCTCTTCATGCCCCAGTTCCATCCGGCCCGCGACATCCACGATGTGTACTTCGTCAAGCATCCTACCCGTGCCACGCACATTGCCGAACCGTTCCTTTCTCGCGTCGCTCAGGCTCATCGAAACGGCGGAAACACCGGGTCAATGGGATGGCGATACGCCTTTGATGTCGAACGGGCGAAGCGGCTGGTGTTGAGGAGCCAGGGTACAGCGGTGTCTGCAAGAACCTTGGCGTCTGGGCCGGCAACACCGGCCAAGTATTTTTCCATTGCGCGTTGCTTTCGTTACGACCAGGTCGATGCGACCCATGCCACGGATTTCTTTCAGGTCGAAGGGATTGTCCTCGGCGACGACATCAACTTCCGCACATTGCTCGGGCTGCTGAATCTGTTTGCGCGAGAAGTGGCCCAGGCCAAAGAAGTGAAGTTTTTGCCGGCCTATTTTCCTTTCACGGAGCCCTCGGTTGAATTGCATGTCCGTCATCCGCGTCTCGGTTGGATGGAACTCGGCGGGGCGGGACTCTTGAGGCCGGAAGTGACCCTACCGCTTGGGGTCAAGGTTCCGGTCATCGCCTGGGGGCTTGGTCTTGATCGTATGGCCATGGTCGCGCTGGGCATACACGACATCCGTGAACTCTTCACGGATAACCTGGACATGATCCGAACGACACGAGGCGTGTTCTAGCTGATGCCGACAATTTCAATTTATAAAGGCGATTTGGAATCACTGCTCGGGGCGGATGGACGTGCGAAGCGGCCCGTGGCGATGCCGCAGCTCGAAGAATGGCTGATGCTGGTGAAGGGCGAATTGAAAGAGCACGTCGTCGAGACGGGAGAGTTACGGATTGAGCTACAGGA
>DASTJX010000284.1:0-5955 GCA_035716265.1 Nitrospira sp. | reverse complement strand
CTTGAGAATTGAAATATCAAAGGTTCCGCCGCCAAAGTCATAGACGGCGATCGTTCCCTGAGTTTTCTCTTGGAGCCCATAGGCAAGCGACGCGGCAGTCGGTTCATTGATGATGCGCAACACTTCGAGACCGGCGATCATGCCCGCATCCTTGGTAGCCTGCCGTTGACTATCATTAAAATAGGCGGGGACTGTAATGACCGCTTTGGTAATGCTTTCGCCTAGATGTGACTCAGCACGCTGCTTGAGCTCTTTCAAGATCATGGCTGAGATTTGCGGCGGGGAATAGGATTTTTCTCCCAGCTGGATGCGGATCACGCCGCCCTGTTCTGTCAGCGAGTAGGGAAAGTAGGACAGTTCACTCTGCACATCTGCCAAGCCTTTCCCCATGAACCGCTTAACGGAGTAGACGGTTCGCGCGGGGTTGCGCGTCAGATGCTCCTTCGCCGAGTCTCCGACGATGAGGCCATTATCGGTTAGTGCGACGACGGAGGGCACCATCGTCCGGCCGCTTCGACCGGCGATCACGGTCGGCGTGCCATCCTTCATGTAGGCGACGAGGGAGTTCGTCGTTCCAAGATCAATCCCAACAATGCGTGCCATGTGTTTATCCGATGGTCGCGACAAGGTCGCTGGCGATGTTTTTGACGTAGGTGCGATTCGAGAGGATTTCCCGCATCTGCTTCAGGAGACCGTCTCGATCGGCCCGTGCCCCGCTCGTGGCTTCGCCCCTGTCTTGAAGGTCGTCCCACTGGCGAAAGAGCTGGTGGAGCTGCTCTTCCATTTCACGTTTGCGACGCTCAAGCGCAGCTTGTGCGGTTTGCAGCTGTGTCCGAAGCTGCTTTCCCGTCTCTGTCGACTGATCGGAGGTTCTAAATTCTTCGAGCGTATCCTGGAGTTCGAGAATCTCCTCAAACAGGTCGGCCGGGGGCGAACTACGGATTTCCTTCACGGATCCCGCTTCTAGGTCTAGCAGGTACTCAGCGCGTTGAATCGGATCTCGAAGCGTCCGGTATGCGGTATTGAGGGTCGCCGCGTTACTGAGGCTGATGGCCTGTTCAGTCTCGCTCTTGGTCTGATAGAAGTCAGGATGGAATGCCCGGCTGAGCTCGTAAAACTTGGCTTCCAACGTCCCGAGATCGATAGTCAGGCGACGCGGAAAGCCAAGGCATGTGAAGTAATCTGCTTCTTTCGAGACGGGCTGTACCTTGACACACCGTTCGCAGAAATATTCACCGGCCACCTCGGATTGGCAGTGCCAGCACATGCTTCTGGCCATCTGCAAGTCCCGGCGCCCCGAATTGTAACTGCCAGATTGATGATCCATGGGCACATGCTGATCTGGAAAAAGAGGCATGGCGGAATGCCATGCCTGATCGAAGAAACTCGGACTTGGCTTTCAAGCTTATGCCGAGAACGATTCTCCGCAGCCGCAGGTCTTGTTGGCGTTGGGATTGACGAACTTGAAGTTTCCGCCCATCAGGTCCTTCTGATAATCGAGTTGCGTGCCTTGAAGGTAGATGGCACTTTTGGTATCTACGATGACCTTCACACCTTCAAAATCAAAGACCTGATCGTATTGACCAATCTTTTCGTCGAAATTGACCGTGTAACTCAATCCAGAGCACCCGCCGCCTTTCACGCCAAGACGAAGCCCGCCCTCAGTGATACCTTGAACATTAATCAGACGTTTCACTTCCTTGATTGCCGCATCGGTGAGCGTGATGACGGGTACCTGGGTCTCTGTCTTCGTGCTATCCATGAGGCGCTCCTTCCTGCTTACTTCGTTTCGCTCTTTTTCTGGTAGTCGGCAAGAGCCGCCTTGATCGCATCTTCAGCGAGCACCGAACAATGGATCTTCACAGGCGGCAGGTTCAACTCCTGCACGATGTCGGTATTCTTGATTTTTTGGGCCTCTTCCAGCGTTTTCCCTTTGAGCCATTCAGTAGCCAGGCTTGAACTCGCGATAGCGGATCCGCAGCCGAACGTCTTGAATTTCGCATCAACGATCGTATCGTTCTGAACCTTGATTTGAAGTTTCATGACGTCGCCGCATTCCGGCGCGCCGACCATTCCCGTGCCGACGCCGTCCTCTTCCTTCTTAAAGCTTCCCATGTTCCGGGGATTATTGAAATGATCGACGACCTTGTCACTGTATGCCATAGTACCCTCCGCATTTATGAGATCTAGACACGTAAGCTTCTTCTATCCTCTATCAGTGAGCAGCCCATTGAACTGATTTCAAATCCACCCCTTCTTTCGCCATTTCATAAAGTGGAGACATCTCTCGCAGCTTCGTCACTATTTCAATAACCTTCTTGATCGTATAGTCAATTTCCTGATCCGTGTTAAAGCGTCCCAGACCGAAGCGGATGGATGAATGGGCCAGTTCCGTTCCGACGCCGAGGGCGCGAAGCACATAGGAGGGCTCCAACGTGGCGGACGTGCAAGCCGACCCGGAGGACAACGCGATTTCCTTCATCCCCATCAACAAGGACTCACCTTCAACGTAGGCAAAGGAAATGTTCAAATTACCCGGCAGACGATTGGTTGGGTGGCCGTTGAGATAGCTTTCCTCCAAGGCGGCCATGATCCCAGCTTGGAGGCGGTCACGCATGTTCGCCAAGCGGGCTGATTCGGCGGGCATTTCCTGCTCGCAGAGTTCACAGGCCTTGCCGAATCCCACGATCAACGGGACGGGCAACGTGCCGGAGCGCATGCCGCGCTCGTGCCCGCCACCGTCGATTTGCGCGGCGATCCGAACACGGGGGTTCTTTTTTCTGACGTACAGCGCGCCGACGCCTTTCGGACCATAAATCTTATGCGCAGAGAATGACATGAGGTCGATGCCCATGGCCTGAACGTCGACCGGGATCTTGCCGACGCCCTGTGTGGCGTCGCAGTGAAAAAGCACGCCCCGTTCCTTGGCAATTTTGCCGATGTCTTGAATGGGATTGATCGTGCCGATCTCATTGTTGGCGAGCATCACCGAGATGAGTACCGTCTTGTCCGTGATGGCGTTCCGTACGTCCTCTGGATTGATCATCCCCTGCTTGTCGACGGGCAGGTAGGTGACAGTCGCCAGACCTTTGGCCTCGAGTGATTTGGCCGTGTCCAAGACCGCTCGATGCTCCGTCGCGGAGGTGATGATGTGATTCCCCTTTTCTTTGTACATTTCCAGAACACCCTTCAGTGCGAGATTATCGGATTCCGTCGCACCGCTGGTGAAGACGATTTCTTTTGGATCGGCTTTAATCAGGCGGGCAATCTGCTTGCGCGCTGCCTCAACAGCCTCTTCTGCCGCCCAACCAAACGCATGATTACGACTAGCCGCATTGCCAAACTTCTCGACGAAATACGGAAGCATGGCCTCCAACACTCGCGGATCCATGGGCGTGGTGGAATGATTGTCTAAAAAAATAGGGAACTTCATCTTTCGGCTCCTTGTGATGTCGGCGACTGAATCGTAATGAGTGGGGTGCCGCCCAACATGTCCTGAAGAGTCATGTTGTTCAGCAACTGATAAATACTGTCTTGCACCTTCAAAAGAGGCGTACGGATATTGCAGTGTTCCCGTTGCATGCAGAATTCACCCTCTTTTTCGTGGGAACAGTCGGTAATTCCGAGGGGCCCTTCAATACTTTCCAAAATTTGGGCAATGGTTATTGCTCGTGCGTTGCGTGCGAGGTGGTACCCCCCCTTTGGGCCGTTATGACTTTCGATCATGCCGCTTTTGGAGAGTGATTGAAGTACTTTGGCAAGCAGTTCCAAAGGGATATTATATTCCTCTGCAATTTCTTTCGTATTGACGACCCGACCCGGTGTCACGTCGCCAAATTGGACCGACGCAATGTGCTGAAGGGCCATGAGCGCATAATCGGTTTTTTTTGAAATCTTGAGCATGCTATCTATTGCCGATCGGTCTAGTCGGAGACTATAATGATCTCCGATCAATCTGGTCGGACTCATGGTAGCACGGGGAATTTAGACCTGTCAACACGGACTTGAGAAAGGAATCAGGTATGGGTGGAACCAATCCCTATATAGAAAAAGCGGATGTTGAGCTCCCGCAAAAACCGTATACAGTGACCTACGTTGCGCCGAGTGGCACAGTCACCAAAGTACAGGTCGACCCGGCGAGGATCCCTTACGGCCAAACAGGACTACCAGGCAGCCTCCTCGACATCGCTATGGCGAACGGGGTGGATCTTGAGCACGTGTGCGGTGGCGTCTGTGCGTGTTCGACCTGCCATGTCATCGTGAAGCAGGGATTGGAAACCTGCAACGAGGGCACGGACGATGAATTCGATCAACTGGATGAGGCGCCGATGACCACCCTTCAGTCACGTCTGGGTTGCCAATGCGTTCCCAACGGCACGAAGGATGTCGTCGTTGAAATTCCGGCTGTCAATAAGAACCTGGTGAAAGAAGGGCATTAGCTGCTCGCTTCCAGGGTGTTTGACTCCGGGCGTCAGTCGAAGGTTTCCGTTTTCACCTCTTTCCGGTCATAGCCAGCTTCAAGGAAGTGAGCCCGCAGTGGTTTCACAAAGGCTTTTGTTCCACAGAGCATCGGAAGCACTTGTGGGCTAGCCTGCAGCAAGGGACGCAGCATCGGCAGTGTCAGGTCTACAGCCTGTTGTTCACCTCCCGCCGCGACCAAGGGCAAGTAACGAAAACCGGGGTGAGTGACCGCCAATGTCAGGAGTTCCTGATGAAACAGCAGCTCTTGTTCCTCTGGGGCAATGGCCATCAGAAGTACCGGACCGCGATATCGTTGAGCATACAGGTGTTTCAGCATGCAACGGATGGGAACCAGACCTGTATAACGCGTGACGAACAACAACTCGCGGTCAACCTGCGGCGGAAGCAAAAAACTCCCATAGGGGCCCGACAGGATGACCTCGTCACCCGCCTTCGCCAGGAACAGGTAGTTGGAGCCTAATCCACCCGGTACTCGGTCAAGGACCAGGATTAATTCACCTGAAGTCGTACCGGGAGCCGCCATTGAATAGGCTCGATTGAGGGGCGGCCTTGTCCCCACCGGTAGCTTGAGTGACACCCACTGGCCAGCCTCGAAGACGATAGGCCGTTCCTTCGGTAAGACCACGAGTTGACGAACATGAGGCGTGAGATTAGTCGAAGACAGGACAGTAGCCGATTGAATGAATTCTGCCATGGCTATCCAGTGGTCCCAGTCTTATCAGATGCCCGGGTTGGAAGAAAGGGCGTTGGATCCTGTACACACCGTCGGACGCGTGCTATAGATACCGGCCCTCGAACCCGGATCTGCGAGAGTTATCATGACCCAAGTTCGTGTCCGCTTTGCGCCCAGCCCAACCGGCTTCCTCCATATCGGTGGTGTGCGGACGGCGCTCTTCAATTGGCTGTACGCAAGGCAAGAGCACGGTGCCTTCATCCTGCGCATTGAAGATACCGATCAGAGCCGGTCGACGGATGAATCTATCCAGGCGATCGTTGAAGGCTTGCAGTGGGTGGGTCTTGATTGGGACGAGGGGCCGTATCGGCAGACGGAGCGGATGGACCTCTATCGAGAGCATGCCATGGTCCTGTTCGAGCGAGGACAGGCCTACTGGTGCGTGTGTAAGGCCGAAGAGCTGGACGCCCGGAGAAAGGAGGCGGAGGCGAAAGGCCTGTCGCCTCGCTATGACGGGCGGTGCCGGACGTTGGGGATCACTCGCCCTTCTGGAGATGCTGCCCTGCGGTTCAAAGCACCACAGGAAGGGCAGACCGTTGTCGACGACTTGATCAAGGGCAAGGTCGTGTTCGAGAATAACGTGCTTGACGACCTCATTATCCTGCGATCAAACGGATATCCGACCTACAACTTCTCGGTTGTTGTCGACGATGCGTTAATGCGCATCACTCACGTCGTGCGGGGGGATGATCATCTCACGAATACCCCACGTCAAATCCCTATTTTTGAAGCGCTCGGAT
>DASTJX010000283.1:0-3983 GCA_035716265.1 Nitrospira sp. | reverse complement strand
CATACCCGGATTGCGGTTTGCGAAACAATTGCGCGATACGGGCAATAAACAACAATTGGCGGCGGCGGCCGTTCAGCTCGCCGAGGGGGTCAATGCCAAGGGAATCGTCGTGATCACGAGACGGGGACTCATGGCCGATCTCGTCGCCAACTGCCGTCCGTTCTCAACCAACATCTATGCCTTTACCAACATGAGCCAACCGCGACGGACCATGATGCTCAACCGTGGGGTCTTTCCGTTCAAGATCGATTTCAGTTCGGATCCTGAGAAGACACTGCAGACCGCGTTCCGGATCATGAAAGACCGCGAACAGTTTCAGGTTGGAGACAAGGTCGTGATCATCTCGGACGTCCTGGCCCAGCAACGATTCGACTCCATTCAGATTCGTGACGTCCCCGCGGACGACGTCTCGCCCGACACACCGCCCGCGGCAGATGCAGTCTCCTCATCGATCGGGTAGCCTTCTGGTACATTGATAGTGGTCTTGACGATGAGCGAACGCCTCTGATCGCAAGGATGGGCAAGAGCACGCCAGGCAATGGGCTAAGAAGACAGCAGTGGTCTATGTTTCTTCCCTGAGCGAGCCATCCCATTCTGCCTGACAACCCGACTGAAGGCTGGCCTTTGAGAAGAGCATGCAAGAGTTCAAACATTTTGCAGAAACAATGAATTACTTGTGGGGGGCCGGCTTGGGGGGTGACGCGGCATCTCCTATGTCGTAGCCTAAAAAGACACCCGGAGATCCTTCATGAAGACTCTCCGATCGCTCGGGATAGGTAGTGTCTTTCTTGCGGTGGCTGCTTGTGCCGGCATCGAGCAACGAGAACCGCTCACAACAGTTGCCTGGGTCGATCTTTCCCGGTATTCCGGTACGTGGTATGAGATTGCGCGGCTGCCCATGTGGTTTCAGCGGCACTGTGTGGATTCGAAGGCGATCTACACAAGTCGTCGCGACGGCACGGTCGGCGTGCATAACGAATGTGAGACCGATACCGGAGGACTTGACCAAGTGGACGGCGTTGCGACGGTAGTCGATCAGAAGACGAATGCTCGGCTCACCGTCGTCTTCGACAATTTCTTCGCGCGGCTCTTCGGTTCCTCGCGTCAAGGAAATTACTGGATTCTCGATCTTGATCCGGACTATCGCGTTGCGATGGTAGGCACTCCCGATCGCCGGTATCTCTGGATTCTGTCTCGCACGCCCCGCCTGGACGAGCCTACATATGAGCTTCTGGTCGCAAAGGCTCAAAGGCTGGGCTTTCCCGTAAGGGACATCATTCGAGCGAGGCGCCCTTCGCCTCCATAGTTCCGAGGAAGCCAGTGGCGCAACGGAGTCATGACCCATCCTGCGGCGCATGGCGGGCCGGTTCCAAGACGGCTTGTAGAATCTCTGACTTCAAGCTCACCTTCCGACCAAGCAGACAGCCGCATGAAAGAAAAGAAACATATTCCCTCAAGTGATGAGGCATTCGCATGGAAGAGTCCCTTCGCTGCACTCAAGGATGTGACACTGTCGTCGGCGCGAACCGAACCACCTGCTCGGGATCTAGCTGATAAGACACAAGCCGCAGGAAAAAGAAATCGCGGGCGGGTGGATATCTTTCGGTCGACCGCGCACCGGGGAGGGAAGACCGTGACAGTTGTCACAAGATTTGTCGGGATCAGTCAGGCCGAGAAAGAGCGGCTGGCGAAGGAAATGCAAAAGGCATGTGGTGCCGGAGGCACCGTAAAAGAAGGACGGATCGAGATTCAAGGTGATCACCGTGACACTGTCGCACGCATCCTGACCAACGCGGGCTTCCGTCCCGTTTTCTCGGGTGGCTAGACCACTTCCCCCTCTCCCGAGACAGAAAAACTGAAAAGAATTTCCAAAATCTTCACCCATCAAGGCATGTCTCGCTGGGGGGCCGGCCGGCTCGTTCCTCCCCTGCGGGCGCTCATCGCCTCGCTGGATCCCTAGCCTATCATGTCCTGAACTGTCGCGCCGGACGACTCGGCGCTTTGACAAGCCTGCCGACCACGCCATCTTTGAAAAAATTCTCACCGAAGCGGTACGCCAAGGCGCGGATTCGCATCGTTCCCTATGACTCACTCACGCCGAGGATGTAATAGATGCCGCCCCGCTAACAGGGATTCACCGCGGCCAGTTCGGTCAGGGAAGACTCGATGTCGGACAAGATGTGCGTACGGCTGGGGTCGGCGGAGAGATAGCCAATAAAGCTGTGGCCGCCTGAATAGGTCGGAGAAAGCAGGAGCGGGCTGATGCCCCAGTTCGTATTGGGTGGCAGCGTTCCGGGCCGGATGAGGCGAATGGCATTGATCAGCACATCGGTGGTCGAAGTGCGGTAGCGCCCATTGCCTGAGACGGTCTGGGCAGGCGTCGCCACCCCGACGATCTTGATTGCGCCGGGGGGCGGGCTCGGCGGCTGGTTGAACACCAGATCGTAGGCCGCATTGGTATAGAGGTTGCCCTGAGAGTGCGGCACGATGAGCACGCGGCGACAGGACGGAGACGCGATCTGCTCGCGATACGCCACGGCATGGCGCTCGATGGTCGAGGCATCGATCCGGTTGAGATCGGTCATCGGACCCTCCAAGGCGGCGCGGATGAGTTCCTGCGTGAAGAGGCTCTGCCCTTCCAGTTCCGACCAAAACCGTGTTGGCGTGATGTCCAGTTGCTGCTGCGCCGCCTCTAAGAAATCGTTCACCTCGCCCCCGGTCGGATTGTAGTTCAACGAAAATACATGGCAGTTCGCCTGTACGGCCGGGGACATGGCCGACAACCGGTTCAAAAATTCCAACTCGAGCTTGCCTGCGTTCAATCGCGCGTCGTCGAGGGTTGTCGTGATGCCATTGACGAAGAACACCGTCGTTCTCGGTGCCATCACATTTTGGCAGGCCGGTTGAGGCGCAATCTGGGCATGCGCCCGATCCACGAACAACACCGCGACTACCCATGCCACGGTCAAAGCGAGCCCCATTCCTGTCCGAGTCATAGACAAGTGCCCACCCATTGATCGGCCGGCAATAGTTGCACATTCCCTGCCCTGACATGGTTATCCGCCTGGAGATACGCGAGTGAACGGCCCGCCGTATCGAGCAGGCGGGCGCGCAGTTCAACGAAGAGGACATGAAAATCGCCAGGCCGGCGTGCCATCAAGCACTCCAATGCGCGAAAGCGCTCGGCCGCATGCGCCACTGAGGGCGCAGGCTCACTCGCATCAATCATCGTCACCTGCGCTGCCCGGGCAAATTGTCGCAGCGCCCGGTTCGTGTCGCCCTCCGTCGAAACCGGATATGTCGCGTCGATATACACTTCGATGTCGTCACGGACCCCATCTCCATTAGCATCAATGCCGGCGACGGTCTCCGGGGCAACCGGCGGAGGACTGTCGGACGAGTCGTCGCCATTGCAGGATGTGAGCCCCACGGCAAGCCATATCATGCCGACCACCACAACAATCATCACACCTTCTCCTGCATCATGTTAACGCTTCGTCGTGGATTATACCGTATGGGTGCCACCGGCGACCTTTCGAAAGCTCGCTGACGGAGTTGCCATTAGCCATATCTTCGCAGTCCTTTCTGAATTGCACGGCATGTGTGGGCCGGCTCATCGCACGACTCGTCGCGATAGACTTACTATGGCTATCCCCATGGCATGGCGGGCGACAGGCCGAATCCTAGATTTCGGCCCTCAAGAGATCAAGTCAACGAGGCAAGAACGCAATTGACTTCGGTCCCCTGTCTCCGCGAGGAGATCTCAAGAAGTGTGTATGATCTCGGGTGGTATGAAGGGGAAAATGGGCAGAGCTATTTTTACGGATTGCATGGTGAGCGAGGCCGCACCCTGGGACACGGGTGCGGCCTCTCAATTTCACCGCGAGTGGCCGGTCTGTTCGACCTTTGGCGAGAGACTAACGATAGGTATCGCGGGCGCCCTCGCGTGCCCCTTCACGGGCGGCCTCCCGCGCATCCGAGCG
>DASTJX010000282.1:0-5020 GCA_035716265.1 Nitrospira sp. | reverse complement strand
CGGCCCGCTGTGCCGGGGTGCCATCGATCGGGGCAATCACGGCCAACCGGTTCTCTTTGACGCCGATCTGAATGCCGACCCCTCCGAACTCGCCCTTGGTTTCGACTTGCATCTCTTTGTACATTTCCGGCGTCATGTAAGCCGAATGGGGATCGAGCGTCGACAGCATGCCCCGAATAGCTCCTTGCACAAGGTCCTTCACCTTGGTGTCATCGACATAGTTTTTTTGGACCTGCGTCAACACTTCCGAGAAAGTTCTCAGCTCCTCATACGTTTCCGAAGCATGTCCGGTCCGTTCCCATCCCTTGCCAATTAACACGCCGGACAGCAGGGCCACCACGACCATCGGGCCCAACATCCAAAGTCGCCGTCGTTGGTTGTGTTCCATCATATGCGTCCTTTCGCCTGCCTGGTCATCTTCTCACCGTCTCGCAAGCCATAGAAGAGGATCCACTGCTTCAGCCCCTTCGCGCAATTCAAAGTATAAGGTATTTTCGCCGGTCATTCCCGTGTCACCGGTCTCCCCGATCGCCTGCCCTGACGCCACCAGCGCCCCTACTGACGTCAGAATTTTCGACGCATGGGCATAGAGAGAAAAGAAGCCGTTGGCATGATCGAGGATTATAACCAGTCCGTAGCCTTTCAACCAGTCCGCATAGACGACCGTCCCCGGCATCACGGCATGGATTGCGCTCCCCTCCAAGGTCCTGATCTCGATGCCCTTGCGCTGCACGTAGGTGTTGAACGTGGGATGCTTCTGCCGGCCGAAGTAGGTCAGCACGCTGCCTTCGGCGGGCCACGGCAAGCCTCCTTTCACGCCGCGCTGCAGGTGTCCTGCGGGAGGCTTGGCGGCCGCGGCTCGACGCCGCTGTTCCAGCTCGCGGAGAAGGCTGTCGATCCGTGAGGCGGATCGTTCGAGCTCCTGCAAGGCCCGCTCGTAGGACTCCTTTTCCTGCGTCAGCTTGGTCAGGTACAGCTTTTTTTCCTTCTTGACGGCGTGAATCTCCTCCAGATGCTTTTCCGTGCTGCGCTTGTAGGCCAGCATGCCGACGCGCGCCGCTTCCCGCTGCCGTTCGGCCTCCTGCATGGTGGCCATGTCACTCTTAAATGTCTCGATCAGACTGTAGTCCCGCTCCGAAACCGCAGACAGATAGCGCAGGCGCCTTTGGAAATCCCCGTACGAATCGGACGCGAGCAACGGTTTCCAATGTCCGAACCGTCCCTCCATATACTGCACACGGAGCCTGGCCAAAATCGCCTGTTGCCTGACCTGCACGCCCTCGCGCAAGCGCGTAATCTGGGCGTTGATCGTCTCAATTTCTTGATCTTTTTTTCGCAGCTTTCGGCTGATGTCCTGATGGGACTGCCGGTACCGCATGTGTCGCTCATCCAGCGTCTGAATTCCTTGAAGAATGGACTCGCGCTTCTTTCCCGCTTCGTCGGCCTGGCGTCTTTTTTCTTCAATCTGGTCTTTCAGCTGTTCCAAACTTTTTCGTTCTCTATCGATCTTCTCATTGATCGAATCGGCCCATGCCGCCGGCGACAGGGATACGGCGATGAACAGACAGAGGGCTGCCTGCGGAGACCCTACCCATCTCATACTTTGGCCTCGTCGAATCGTCGGAGGGATAGAAAGCTTCCGGCGCAGCCCAGGATGATCCCAATGGCTACAAGGGAAAGACACATCGACGGAGGAAAGAACACGGTGAGCTGTTCCAGTCCCCGCAGACGCCCAGTGGTTCGCATCTGTTGCCTGAACAGCTCATACAAGGCCTTGAGCATGAGCAGAGAGCAGGTGCTGCCCAAGGCGCCCAAGACCGCACCCTCCAGCAAATACGGAATGCGAATGAAGGTCTTCGTCGCGCCGATGAGCCGCAGGATGGCGATTTCATCCCGCCGTGCGAACAGGGTGAGTCGTATCGTGTTGGCGATGATCGTCACGGCCGCTGCGGAGAGGATGAGCCCAATGCCAATGGCGATTACTTCAATCGACCGAATCACGGTGGAGAGGGCATCAAGCCAGTCCTGATTGTAGTCCACTTTCGCTACGCCGGCGACGGCGGCAACGCGTTCCGCCCACCGTCCGACCGCATCCGGTGAGCGGAAAGACGGTGCCAGCGTCACGACGAAGGACGCCGGCAAAGGATTTTGGCCCAACCCCTCCAAGAGATGAGAATCCGACGGGAACTGAGCTCTGAATTCTCCCAGCGCTTGCTCCTTGGAAATGAAGTGCAACGCTCCCACTGCTCGATCGGCGCGCAATTGCTGTTCGATGTCCGACACCGTTGAGCCGGCAATCCCCTCCGCCAAGTACACGATGATCTTGATATCGTCCTGCAGCCAGCCGGCGGCCGCCCGCAGATTGACGTACAGCAGCAGGAAGACGCCGACACATGCAAGTGTGAATGCCGTGGTGAAGATCGCCACGACGGTCGTCGTGCGATTGGTCCAAATGTTGGCCCAAGCCTCTCGCAATAGATAAGACAGCGTCCTCATACACCGACCCGCATTTCCGGCATGAGGGAACCTTGCACGAGCGTCACAACTCGGCGATTGACTTGGGTCATCACGGACGGATCATGCGTGGCGACTACCACCGTGGTTCCCCGTGCGTTGATGAGCTTGAACAAGTCGATGATTTCGCCTGTCAGTGCCGGATCAAGGTTGCCCGTCGGTTCGTCCGCCAACAACACCACCGGTCCATTGACGATCGCCCGCGCAATGCACACGCGTTGCTGCTCTCCCGTCGAAAGACTCATGGGCAGCTGGTCACGCTTGTGCTCCACGCCGACTGCCCGCAACGCTTCCGTCACCTTGCGCTTAATATCGGTGCGGGAGATCCCTTGGACGAGCAATGGCAGCGCCACGTTGTCGAATACCGATTTTTTATCCAGCAATCGAAAGTCTTGGAAGACAGTTCCGACCTTGCGCCGATGGTAGGGAATCTCGGAGCCCTTGAGCGTCGTGACGTTCTTCCCGTTCACGAACACTTGTCCGGCGTCCGGCCGCTCAGCGCCGATCAGCATGCGTAGCAGGGTAGACTTGCCAGCTCCGCTCGGACCCATTAAGAGGACGAATTCGCCCTTTGGAATTTCAAGCGTGACGTCGCATAGGGCCGGCCGCCGATCGTACTGCTTTGTGACATGCACGAGTTGGATCATCGCAGTTCACCGCAAATTGTCCCCTGGCACCTCAAATGCATTCTGAATATGCTCGATCTGCACCTCCGATGTCTGCCTGCTCTGAAGCAGCACGACGTCGAATCGACAAAGACGGTTGGACCAATGATGCTGAGCGAGGAACTGCGCCGCCAAGCGTACCAATTGAGTTTGCTTCTGCCGGTGTACGGCATGGACCGCCCCGCCAAAATCCGTCGTTCGACGTGCCTTCACTTCCACGAACACGAGCACGTCGCCGTCCTCCGCCACCAGATCCAACTCGCCAAGAGACGTGCGCAGGTTCCTGGCGACGATCCGGTAGCCCTTCTGGCGCAAATAGCGCTCGGCCGTCTCCTCTCCTTCTTGCCCAAAGAGTCGTCTAGGGTCAAGGATTGTCACGCTATTGCCCGTCGAACTCCCGGTGAACGCGCTCGGGCTGATCATCACGGGACCGGGCAATCAGGTCAGCCACGGGAGCATAGGTCCGGCGGTGGATCTGACACGGTCCGTGCATCGCAAGCTGCTGCAAATGCTCTTCCGTCCCGTAGCCCTTGTGAGAGAGAAAATTGTAATGCGGATAGACCCGGTGATATTCAACCATGAGACGATCTCGGGTGACCTTCGCCACAATCGACGCCGCAGCCACCGACATACACAGCGCGTCACCTTTGATGATCGATCGAACGGGAATGGGGCAGGCTGGAAGAGAAATCGCATCAATCAGGAGGCAATCAGGTTTCGGCATGAGCCCTGCGAGTGCCCGATGCATGGCCAGCCGCGTGGCTTCCAAAATGTTCAACCGGTCGATCTCTTCTTCGGTCGCGGAACCAATGCCGATGCTGACCGCCCGCTTCCTAATTACCACATACAGCTGTTCGCGCTCAGATTCAGACAGCAGCTTGGAATCGTCGCAGCCGATCAGACGGCACCGGCTGGGTAGGACGACGGCGGACGCCACAACGGGACCGGCCAATGGACCCCGGCCGGCTTCATCGAGACCGGCGATGCGGCGGTAGCCGCACCGCCGCGCTTCCAATTCGAATTCATTTGTGGGACCCACGAAGTTGAGTATGCGTGCGGTCACCCGCGACCCTCGTGGCCTGAGAATGGGATGATGTCGGTTAGGATTTCGCAGCGGCTGCTTCAACCGGTTCTTCCGCCGGCTCTGCAACGCGCGTAGCGCCGGAGCTCGCTTTGCTCTCTGCCACGAATTCCCGATCCTCAACCCGGGAGAACTTGCCCTTCTTGGCGCGCAGATAGTACAGCTTGGCGCGCCGTACTTTCCCCTGACGGACGACATCGATCTTGGTGACGATAGGTGAATGGACGGGGAAAATACGCTCGACACCGACGCCGTAGGAAACCTTGCGCACTGTGAACATTTCGGTATTGAGGCTACCCTTACGGGCAATCACCGCCCCTTCGTACACCTGAATGCGCTCTTTTTCTCCTTCAACCACCTTCACGTGGACCCGGACCGTATCGCCGATCTCGAAACGCGGGACCACTTTTTTCTGCAATGACCGCTGAATTCGCTCTAGCTGATTCATGACTTCACCCCCTCCTCCCTACATGGCACGGGCGTGTCGCGCACGCCTTCGCGAATGATATCGTTCAATAACTGTTGGTCTTCCACCGTCAACTGCCGATCTTTTAGCAGATCGGGTCGCCGTTCATAGGTCGTCCGTAACGCTTCCTTCCGGCGCCAGAGACGAATCGCCTCGTGATGTCCCGAGAGCAATACCTCGGGAACCGTTAATCCCCGCACCTCCCCGGGTCTCGTGTAGTGCGGATACTCCAGGAGCGGCTCGCTGAACGACTCCTCGACGACGGATTCAGGAGCGCCGAGGACGCCGGGTATG
>DASTJX010000281.1:0-6710 GCA_035716265.1 Nitrospira sp. | reverse complement strand
AACGGTTCGAAGTTACGCCTCGGATCTTCGGCAATTCGACAGGTTTCTGGTATCGAGCCGGTTGGCGTCACCCCCGATCGATCCAGCTTCCTTGTCATCAGATGCCGTCCGTGCGTATCTCGAATGGCTCGACAGGAAGGGAGAGAAGCAGGCGTCGTTAGCAAGAAAACTGGCCGTGATCCGAAGCTTCTATCGTTATCTCACCCGTCGGGGTCTCACGAGCCGTAATCCTGTCGAAGCCCTGCGGACTCCCAAACAACCACGGTCTCTTCCACGGGTGTTAACGAAAGACGACGCCGATGCCTTGATGACGTTTCCGGCAGGACAGACGGCCGGCCCCTTGCGTGATCGTGCGTTGCTGGAAACGCTCTATTCGACCGGAGCCCGCGTGAGCGAACTGGTATCGCTCAGTGTGG
The DNA here is from genome assembly GCA_035716265.1 of Nitrospira sp. Lineage (GTDB taxonomy): Bacteria > Nitrospirota > Nitrospiria > Nitrospirales > Nitrospiraceae > Nitrospira_C. The sequence goes on along the minus strand of DASTJX010000281.1, from coordinate 6,294 downwards.
GCGATGTTCGTGAGTCCGAAGGCCTTGTCCGCCTTCAGGGGAAGGGAAGGAAGGAGCGCATTGTGCCGATCGGTGAACTCGCGCTCGAGGCCATCAAACAGTATCGAGCCACTCTTGCCCCATCGCGCAGGACGCCACCCGCACCACGCGGCACGTTCCCTCTTTTCTGTAATCAGCGTGGAGGCCGGTTGACCAGCCGGAGCGTCGCGCGAATCGTCGCTCGTTATTCAAGCCGCTTGTCAGGCGGTCCAGTGAGTCCGCACGTCCTGCGCCATTCCTTTGCAACGCACCTGCTTGACGAGGGTGCAGATTTACGCGCGATTCAGGAAATGCTGGGGCACGCCTCGCTCAGTACGACTCAACGCTATACGCATGTCGCGACCGATCAGTTGTTGGCCGTTTACGACCGGGCTCATCCGAGGTCCGGTCGGACTTCCAATGGCCGGCCCTCAAAAGGCGGCTCGTCCTGAGAGAATTGTCGGGGACGGGGAATTTGTCTGGGCCTGAACGAATGAACGTGATATGGTCGCGCCTGACTGCAGATTGATCCTCGTGGGAGGAGCCGACGATGGACAAACTCATCCGGAAGGCTAACGTCCTTATCGAGGCCTTGCCCTATATCCGTACATTTCGCGGCAAGACCATCGTGATCAAGTACGGCGGCAATGCCATGACGGAAACCTCTTTGAAGGAACGATTCGCGCAGGACATCGTCCTCTTGAAATATGTCGGCCTCAATCCGGTCATCATCCACGGTGGAGGGCCGCAGATCGACGAGATGCTCGACCGCCTCGGAATCGAGTCAAAATTTCTTCACGGCGTACGGATTACGAACGAAGCCACCATGGAAATTGTCGAAATGGTGTTGGCCGGAAAAATTAACATGGAGATCACGGACCTCATTAACCGTCATGGCGGCAGTGCGGTCGGTCTCAGCGGGAAGGATGGGGGATTGATATTGAGCAAGCCGTTGACCGCGAGGGCCTGGGCGGAAAGTCTTGAGCGTGATCTCGATGAAGAGGACGCGGAAAGTGATTTCGGGTTTGTCGGCGACATCGAAAAAGTCGATCCCAACCTCCTCTTCAAGCTGCAAGGGGACCACTATATCCCAGTCATCGCTCCAATCGGGACGGACCGCGAAGGCAATACGTACAACATCAATGCGGACCTGGTAGCCGGAGCGGTTGCCGGTGCCTTACGCGCGGAAAAACTCGTGATGATGACGGACATCAAGGGTATCCGCGATGCCAACGGCCGCCATCTGTCCACCGTCTCGCGTAAAGACGTTCAACGAATGGTCAAAAAAGGCACCATCACCGAAGGCATGCTGCCTAAAGTACATGCCTGTCTGGATGCGCTCGAGCAAGGCGTCGGGAAGGCGCACATCATTGATGGCCGCATGCCGCATGCCATCCTTCTCGAAGTCTTCACGCGGAAGGGCATCGGCACTGAGATCACTGCCTGACTCGTCTCCGTCCAACGTGTCCTCAAGACAGACCAGTATCCTCCGTCACTTGAAATCGCTGGTCGGAGAACGCCACCCTCACAGTGCTCCCGAAGCGTTGGTCCGTGCCGCAGCATACCTGGGGGCACAGCTGGCCGGGTTTCAATGGACGACAACCCGGCAATCCTTTCGCGCCTTGGGAAAGTCGTACGTCAATATTCTTGCGATCAAAGCTCCGGCTGGACGACCGGCCAAGGGGCGGGAGGCTCCGTTGCTCATCGGGGCGCATTACGATACCGTTGTGGCCTCTCCCGGCGCCGATGACAACGCCAGTGCGTTGGCCGTTCTGCTCGACGTGGCCGATCAACTCAGATACTCGGTGGTCACGCGCCCCGTGTGGCTAGCCGCTTTTTGTCTCGAAGAACAGGGGTTGTTGGGTAGCAGGGCCTTCACGCGGCACCTGAAGGAGATCGGGCAGCCACTTTACGGCGCGATCGTGCTGGAATGCGTGGGCTATATCAGTCATGAGGCGGGCTCACAGGGCACGCCCCCTGGTATACCGATCACCGTGCCGACGGTGGGGAATTTTCTCGGGATCGTTGGGAACGACGCCTCGAGGGATTTGATTGCGGTTGTGGAACGGAGTGCTCGCAGCGCCGCTCCGGCAATGCCGACGCTGGCCTTGGCTGTTCCCGGGCGTGGCGAAGCGCTACCGGATGTGCGTCGCAGCGATCACGCGGCCTTCTGGGATGAAGGATATCCAGCCGTCATGCTGACCGACACGGCGAACTTCCGTAATCCTCACTACCATCTCCCTAGCGATACGCTCGACACGTTGGATTTCGGATTCATCGAAGCTGTGAGCCGTACGGTTGCCGCATCGATCGTTGAGTTGGCGGGAAAGGCGCCTTGATGACCACAGGGGGCCACGTGAGTACGGTCTCGCGCCGCGCGATAGCCCGAGTCTTCGATCACCTCGACTATGCGGCACTCGGTCAGGTGTACTGTTATGAAGGAGGCAGGGAGTTTTGGAAGGCCAGACGGGAACCCTGCCGCCGTCTCGGAAGCCGGATCGGCACCGCCTTGCTCGCGCGGTTGAAGCCTGGAGGCCGGAGCCTGTATGTCGGGGCCGGAGTCGCAGAGTTGCCGGCCATGCTTATCGAATTACTCGATTTGCAGCGATCGGTGTCGGCTTATAATCTTCGTCGGCGGGAGGTCGCGTTGCTGAACCGCGCCTGTCGGGCACTGCCTCTACGGTTTTATGCGGCGGATGCAGCCAGGGCTACTGGAGCCTTCGACCATCTGTGGATGGTGAGCGTCTTGAATGACCCGGAGCGGTTCCCGCAGCTGGCGGCATTGTCTTATGGCCGGGCTGTGGCCGTGACATTTGATCCGCGTGTGTTTCAACAAGAGAGAAGCATCGTGCGATTGATCGTGAACCGCTGCCTCTCGAAGCTTGCGGTGCCGGGCCTCGTCACGACCTCCACAGAGGAGGTCGCATGGATTGCGGACTGGTGCCATCGCCAGAAGATTCCGTATCTCGTCGAACGAAAGTACTATCCCACGGCCTTGGTTGGTGATCCTGTCTGTTTTATGAGGATCGGCAGGACACGCCGAAGACATCAGCACCGTACTCAGGTTTGAAAACCGGTTCTGGAGGTCGGCGAACCGTTCATGTATCGCTCCGCATATTTCACATAGTTGTCCGACGAGCCTTTGATCCATAGCAACTCTTTGGAAGTCACCGGCCTGGCGACTTTTGCCGGCGCCCCCAATACAAGACTCTTAGGCGGCACGACAGTGCCTCCGGTGACGAGCGCACCCGCACCGACTACCGAGTCTTCACCGATGACCACCCCGTCCATAATAATAGCGCCCATGCCGATGAGAACGCGGTCCTTGATGGTGCAACCGTGAAGGATCACGCTGTGGCCGACGGTGACGTCGCTGCCGATGATCAGCGGGTGCGTATCGTGAGTGACATGCAACACGCACAGGTCCTGGACGTTCGTACGGTTGCCCAGACGAATAAAGTGCACATCACCCCGAACGACCGCATGAAACCAGATACTGCAGTGCTCACCCATCACCACATCACCGATGACGATCCCGGTGTCTTCAATAAAGCAGGATTTCGGAATGGTTGGCTTGACGCCTTGAAAGGTCCTAATCATCGTTTGCACCATAGGGGAATCAGCCGTTGACCTGCAAGGGGCTCGTTGACAGTCTTTCGAGGCGTCTCGTAGACTGACAAGCTTATGAACCAAGCTCTCATTCAACCGGAGCGTGCGAAGTCGTCTGCACCGGCTGCAGACTCCGGGGATAAAACCACAGTGGGCTTCGTCAACCTCGGCTGCACGAAGAATCAGGTCGATTCGGAAATCATGCTTGGGACTCTGGCCGCAGCCGGTTTTAAGCTGACCGGAACCCCGGAAAAGGCTGAAGTCGTCATCATCAATACCTGCGGGTTCATTGAAGAAGCGAAACAGGAGTCGATCAATACGATCTTGGAGCATGCCAAGCTGAAGGGATCTGGTGCCTGCAAGGTGCTGATTGCCGCAGGGTGCCTGGCACAGCGCTACCAAGGCGATCTGCTCAAAGAGCTGCCGGAACTCGACGGCGTCGTTGGCACCGGAGAGTTCGGGAAGATCGCCGGCATCTGCCGCGATCTCTTGACGCCCAAGAGGCGCCATCAGCGGCTCTGGATCAGTCCGCCTCCCTATTTGTACGACGAGATGGCGCCACGCCTTCGTCTCGGTAGAACGCACAGCGCCTACGTCAAGATTGCCGAAGGGTGCAACCGTAACTGTGCCTTCTGCGCCATTCCGCTGATGCGCGGAAAACAGCGCAGCCGGCCGGTCGCGTCCATCATGGCCGAGGTGCAACAACTGGCGGACGCAGGCGTCAAGGAAATCAATCTGATCTCGCAGGACACGGTTAACTACGGGGTCGATCTCGGCCTGCGTCAGGGGCTCGTGTGTTTGTTGCGCGAGCTGGTGAAAGTGAAGGCGCTGCGCTGGATCAGACCCTTTTACCTGTATCCGCAGCAAGTCACGGACGAATTACTTGATCTCTACGCCGGAGAAGAGCGGATCACGAAGTACATCGACATGCCGCTGCAACATATTAATAGCACCATGCTCAAGCGTATGCATCGGTTAGGCGACCGCCGAGTGATCGAGACGTTAGTGGAACGCATCAGGACACGCATCCCCGGCGTCAGCTTCCGCACGGCCTTCATCGTGGGATTTCCCGGCGAAACGGATGATGCCTTTGGAGAACTCAAGCAGTACGTCGAGCAGGCGGAGTTCGATCGTGTGGCGGCATTTCTCTATTCGGACGAGGAGGGGACGCCGGCGGCCGGCCTGGATCGGAAAATCGATCGTGCTCTGATGGAGGAACGTCGTAACGAGCTGCTGGCTGTGCAAGAAGCCATCGCGGCGGCGAAGAGTATGGAACGTATCGGGTCGACCCTCGACGTGCTGGTGGATGGTTCCGCCGAAGAAGAGGGACATTGGTTGGAAGGCCGGCACGAAGGGTTGGCCCCGGAAATCGACGGTGTGGTTTATATAGACGGTGCCGGCGTGGAGTCGCGTCGCTCAGGTCGACACCAGTCCGGTCCCAGCGCCGGAGAGTTAGTGAAGGTCACCATTAGTGATGCGATGACATATGACGTCGTAGGACATCTCGCCGGAGACATCTCCTCATCCCGGCTGCGGGCCTCCGAGACGCGGCAGCCCCGAGGAGACTATCGCTGACGACAGTCCCCCCGGGACGGCTCGGCGATTACACTTTCGCGCTCAGGAATAACGATGCGCCCCGGCGGTTGATCAATATCAAGACGTTTTCGCCTTTCTTGACCGCCGAAGACACCTTCTCGAACTCTTTGACCGACTTCACTGGTTGCCGGTTGATTTCCCGGATCACGTCCCCGGGCATAAGGCCTGCCTTGTCGGCGCCGCTGTCCGGTTCGACGCCTGTGACCACGACACCTTGCGCTTTACCTTTTAGGCCCAGCTCCTTGGCGGTGTCACGATCCAGGTCTTGGACGGCCACGCCCGCGAACGCAAAGTCTTTCCCTTCGTCGTCGGCCTTTGCAATTTTCTGCTCACCAGGTTGCTCGCCGACCATGACAGTGAGATTTTTCTCATGGCCATCGCGCATGACCTTCAATGGGACCTTTGACCCGACCGGGGTCTTCGTGACCAAGCGCTGCAGTACCACAGCGTCATCCACGGGCAAGTTCTGATAGGACGTGATGACATCCCCCTGTTTCAGGCCGCCCTGCTCGGCGGGGCTGTCTTCCTTCACATCGGTCACCAATGCGCCCTTCCGGTCGCTCAAGTCAAAAGACTTAGCCAGATCCTGGTTGAGGTCTTGAATGCCGATGCCGAGGAATCCTCGGACAACCTTGCCGTGTTTCACGAGACTCTCATAGATGGGCTGGCCCATGCTGGTCGGGACTGCGAAGCCCACGCCCTGGTAGCCGCCGCTTTGTGAAAAGATCGCGGTGTTGATGCCCACGAGTTCTCCCTTGGTATTCACCAAGGCGCCACCCGAATTGCCGGGATTAATGGCGGCATCCGTCTGAATGAAGTCTTCATATTGAGTGATTCCCATGCGGCCACGGCCTAACGCACTGACAATACCAAGTGTCACCGTGGAATTGAGGCCGAAGGGATTGCCGACGGCGAGGACATATTCTCCGACTTGAAGCTTCGAGGCGTCCCCCCAGGCTACGGTCGGCAGATTTTTGCCTTCGATCTTCACGACGGCCAGATCAGTCTTGGGATCCGTTCCCACGATCTTGCCTGGGAACTCCCGCTTGTCTGGGAGGGTCACGGTCACCT
>DASTJX010000280.1:0-2845 GCA_035716265.1 Nitrospira sp. | reverse complement strand
AGGGGAAGAAGTAAAGCACAGATTCCTAAGTAAATAACAGGTGGGTGGCTATCTTACTCTCCGGATTGCTGAATCAGCTTTGCAATCAGCCCCGTCCATCCGGTTTGGTGGTTTGCGCCCACCCCCGCGCCGTTGTCGCCGTTGAAATATTCGTAAAAGAGCAGATGGTCTTTCCAGTGCGGATCCTGTTGAAATGGCTTTGCCCCGCCAAACACGGGACGCGTGCCATGGGCGTTGGGAAGGAAAATATCGATCAGCCGTCGCGAGAGGTCCGTGGCAACCTCCCCTAGGGTCGCCTGTTGGCCTGATCCGAATGGACATTCGACCTTGTACTGATTGCCGAGGAAATAATGAAACTTCTGCAGCGACTCGATCAGCAGATAGTTGACAGGAAACCAGATCGGCCCACGCCAATTGGAATTGCCGCCGAACTGCGGGGTGCTGGACTCTGCCGGCTCGTAGTCGACCCGATGGTCGTGTCCCATGACGTTGAGCACATAGGGATGCTCCTTGTGATATCGGGAGAGGGCGCGAATGCCATACGGCGAAAGGAACTCATTCTCGTCGAGCAGATACCGCATGACAGAGTGCAGCCGATGACGGTTCACAAGCGAGAGAAATCGCTTGACGCCGCTCTCATCGCTCTGCGTTTCAACGTGCTGAGCGAATTCCGGCCGATTCTCGATGAACCACTGCATCCGATGCTTGAATCGCGGTAGGCGGTCGATGAGTGTCGAATCGAGTGTTTCGACCGCGAACAACGGGATCAATCCCACCATGGAACGGATTTTTATGTGAGCGGTCTCTCCGTTGGGAAGCAGCAGGACATCGTAAAAAAATCCATCGGTCCGATCCCAGAGTTCGATGTGCTTCCCGCCGATATTGTTCACTGCACGGCAGATGTACACGAAGTGCTCAAAGAACTTGCTGGCGACATCCTCGTACGCTCTGTTGTCGCGCGCCAGTTCGAGCGCCATGGTCAGCATATTGAGGCAATACATGCCCATCCAGCTGGTGGCGTCGGATTGTTCGAGCCGGCCCCCGGCAGGAAGCGGCGCGCTCCGGTCGAACACGCCGATGTTGTCGAGGCCGAGGAATCCGCCTTGAAAAATGTTCTTTCCTTCGATGTCCTTCCGGTTGACCCACCAGGTGAAATTCAACAGCAGTTTGTGAAACACCCGCTCAAGAAAAGTCCGGTCGCCGATGCCTGTGCGTTTCTGTTCGATCTTGTAGACCCGCCACGCCGCCCAGGCATGTACCGGTGGATTGACGTCGCCAAAGGCCCATTCGTACGCCGGCATCTGGCCGTTCGGATGCATGTACCACTCGCGGAGCATGAGAATGAGCTGTTCCTTGGCGAAGGTCGGGTCGACGAGGGCAAGCGGAATGCAATGAAAGGCGAGGTCCCAGGCGGCATACCAGGGATACTCCCACGCGTCCGGCATAGAAATGACGTCCGCATTGTAGAGATGAGTCCAGTCGGCATTGCGGCCGTGATGTCGCTCGCGCGGAGGCTCTGGTCCCACGGAGTCGCCCTTCAGCCATCGGCTCACGTCATAATGATAAAATTGTTTGCTCCACAGCAATCCGGCAAAGGCTTGCCGTTGGACGCGTCTGGCCTCGCCAGAGACGTGGTTGGGCGCTAAGGTTTCGTAAAACTGATTGGCTTCTCGAATCCGGGTTTCGAAGACCTCCTCGAAATCCTGCGCGGTGAACGCCGTGATGTTCTCATGATTGGTGAAGCGCAGCCTTATGCTGCCGGTGCCGCCCGCGGGCAACGTCAACACGTAGTGCGCCGCCGCTTTGCTGCCAACCCGACTGGGATTGACCGCAGCTTTCCGCCCAGTCACCACATAGTCGTGAAAGGCGTCCTTTGAGTACGGCGGGCCTTCTTCGTCGTCATAGAGGCGTCGGGAGTTCGTTTCGTTTTCCGTGAACAGCAGCGGCGGCTGCTTATCGCACAGCAGTCGCCGCAACCCATAATAGTCGTGGACCGTTTCGATGACGCTCGTGTCATCGAGCGGAACGCCTGCCTGGAAACGTGGGCGTCTGATATCAGAGCCCCATGACCACGTATTGCGGAACCAGATGGTGGGGAGCACGGTGAGCTCTGCAGGGTCGGGACCTCGATTCATCGCCTGGATGCGGATGCAGATGTCTTCCGGCGATGTCTTTGCGTACTCGACGAAGACGTCGAAGTAGCGCCGGCCGTCAAAGCACCCGCTATCGAGGAGTTCAAATTCGCGCTCGTAGCGACTCCGGCGCCGATTCTCTTCAACCAGCCGCTCATAGGGAAATGCCGATTGTGGGTACTTGTACAGAAATTTCATGTACGAATGGGTGGGCGTGGAATCCAGATAGAAGTAATACTCCTTCACGTCCTCGCCATGGTTGCCTTCATGGCCGGTGAGGCCGAAGAGCCGCTCTTTCAGGATCGGGTCGTGGCCGTTCCAGAGCGCAAGCGCGAAGCACATGTATTGGTGACGATCGCAAAGGCCGGCGAGACCGTCTTCATTCCACCGGTAGACACGTGAGCGGGCATGATCATGTGGAAACGCTTCCCAGGCCGTTCCGAAGGGACTGTAATCTTCACGCACGGTTCCCCAGGCCCGTTCACTCAGATACGGACCCCAACGTTTCCAATGTTTTTCGCGGCGGGCATCCTCTTGAAGACGCTGCTCTTCCGCCGTCAGTGGGACGCCTGTCTTGGAGGTAGGCTGTCGGCGGGCCATGTGATTCCTTGAGTCAGGGGATAAGGCCTGAGAGTTAAAAAATGCAGCAGCGTAGTCCCGCTATTGGAGGGAGTCAAGCGCCGGTCTTCCGAGACCGCGCACTGGCACGTTTG
>DASTJX010000279.1:0-3689 GCA_035716265.1 Nitrospira sp. | reverse complement strand
GTCCGATGAGATGAAGCAAAAGTCGCAGGGATATTACCAGGAAGGGATGGCGAGTCTGGAGCACGACCGTCAAAAAGCCTACGTCTCGTTTCAAAAGGCCGTGCAGCTCGATCCCAGGAACAAGGAGGCGCGGTACGGGCTCGGTCATATTCTGGTGTATCAAGGGAAGCTGTCTCAGGCTGAAAGCGAATTTCGGGAAGCGATCAAGATCGATGAGAATTATGCGGAAGCCCATACGTATCTGGGCCAAGTGCTGGCGAGCCAGGACCGTTGGCAAGAGGCGATCGCTGAGTTTCGACGCGCCTTGAGCAATCCCCTCTATAGCACTCCCGACCTGGCCCGCTACCACCTCGGCAAAGCCTTGGCGCATGAAGGTGATTATCAAGGCGCAATGGAAGCGCTGGAGGATGCCTTGGTCGTCAACCCTCCGAATGTCCCTCCAGCCATGCTGCAACTGGAATTGGGACGGGTGTATTACAAACTCGGGTTTGAGCGCAGGGCGAAAGACGCTCTGACGAAAGTCACGACGTTGGACAAGAACGGCAGTTATGCAGCAGTCGCCAAGGAACTGTTGGCACGGCTGAAGCCGTAAAGAGAGCCATATGGATTCGATCGGCGATTTTTTCAAGCAGGTGCGCGAGACCAAAGGGCTTACGGTAGAGGATGTGGCCTCGAAGACGCGAATCCGGACGGACTTCGTGAAGGCATTGGAGGAAGGCAATTTTGCCAAGTTGCCCGACCAGGTCTTTGCCCGCGGGTTTGTCCGCTCCTATGCACGTTCGCTGGGGTTGGATGAAGAGGATGCCATTCATCGGTTCATTCAATCGGCGGGGGCGTTCTATGAAAAACAGGATGAACGCGAACGTCTGAAAGTCAGGCAGGCCGAAGAGGAACGAAAACGCCGCGCGAATCGAAAGGCCGTCGCCATCGCCATCGGGCTTGCCATTCTCACGCTCGTGATTTTATTAAGCCGCGAGCAATCATCGCTTCTGGTCAGGCGAACACCTCAGAGCGAACCACCCGCGACGACGGGAAAGCGTGTGGCTCCCACGGAGTCCGGCAAAGAGGGTCTCAAGAGTGATCTGCCGGTGCGCCCTGATGGGGATTCTCAGCCCGGTGTGCTGAAAGGGAAATCGTCCGAGCTTCCGTCTCCTCCGCCTCTCGCTCGTTCCGATGCCGGCTCTGGTCGTGCCGCTGCTCCCCCGGCTCCGGCTCCGCCTCCGCCTCCCATGCAGCCCCAAGCCACCGTGGCTGCACCTGTTCCGCCACCTCCAGCCACAGAGGGGCCGCTCAGTGCGCTCACCATGAATGGCCAGGCGAATACGGATGAGCCATTGGTCCTCGACCTGGAAGCTACGGAACTGAGTTGGGTGGTCATTCAGATCGACGGAGGAAGTCCCCAGGAGGCCTTGCTGCGTCCTGGTGAAAAAGCCAAGTGGAAAGGACAGGACCAGTTCACGCTCACGCTTGGCAATGCGGGCGGCGTCAAGGCGGAGCTCAATGGTAAACCTCAAAAGCCGTTTGGTCCCAGTGGGAAGGTTGCCCGTGACATTCTCTTGAAGCGTTAGCAGAATCCGGCGACGCGTCGTGTGCTCCCCACACCCTCTCCCGTTGAATGCCCTTGACAGATGTGGCAGTGCGGCGTCCGCTGTGGCGTAATGGCATGCACAACGGGTCTCATCATCGCGAGTGAATCGCGCAGCCAGTGCTAACTAGGCGAAATCTCGAACCAGACAAATTGGTGGAAGTGGCATGACGTTTGATCATCTAGGACCAGTGAGGTTGGCAGCGCACGGGACGATTGCCGTTGTGGCAATACGTGAGTCGTTTGCTTGACAATGTCAAAACGGCGTTGCTATAGTCCCGACGCTTTCTTACCTTCATGGAACCCAAGCAGCGGGCCTCGGCCCTGTGGATGTGCGTTGGTTTAATAACAAGGAGGAAGTCTGATGGGGTATTTTTCTAAGTTTTTGGGAATCGCTGCGGCAGTGACATTGCTCTCGGCCACTGTGGTCGGAGCGGAAGAGAAGGATCCGCTAAAGCCTCGCGTCCCACCGGATCAGATCGCCGACGCCAAGGCGCTGAAGAATCCAGTCGCGAACACGCCGGAAAGCGTCGCGAAGGGAAAGGCGTTGTTTGAAGGAAAGGGCACCTGCTTCAATTGTCATGGCAAAGAAGGGAAAGGGGACGGTCCTGCCGGTGCGATCCTCAACCCTAGCCCCCGGAACTTCACGAACTGCAAGTTCCATAAGAAGCGGAAAGACGGCGAACTCTTCTGGGTCATCAAGAACGGCAGTGCCGGAACGGGAATGGTCTCCCTGATCCCAGCTGCCATCACTGAAGAAGAAGCCTGGACGATCATCAATTACGAGCGGAGCTTCTGCAAAGGCGACGAATAAGACATCCGTCGAAGCACGAAAACGGGGTGGAGGAGCAGTCCTCCACCCCGTTTTTTTTAGACTGGTCCAGGCGTACTCGTCAGGGCTGTTCGGCAGCTTTGAGGGCGACCAGTTTGGCAAGGGCTAGAGCGCTTCCCGGATCGGTCGTCTTCAGTGGCGGAAACACCGCTGGACGCTGTTCTTGTCCATAGTGCGTTTTCGAAGCCCAGCTGACTTTCTGACCCACATAAGCGATCGCTTCACCGAGTGTCACTTCCCCATCCCGGTTCACGTCTGATTCCCCGCGCAGCGCACGCAACAGGTAGTAGGTAAACAGCCCGTGGCGGTGCCCTTCATCCTCGACGGCTTTGCCGACGCCGTTCATGGCGATGATATGGATCGTCGAGCTTCCAGATGGATTCCATTGGGGGACGACGGTTTTTGAGCGGCTGTCCGCTCCCAGCCTGGTCAGCGTGCCGTCAAAGAAGAACAGTGTCTGTTTGGCCTTCAAACGACCAAGCGCGGCGTCGAGGTCTTTGAGCGGATATGAGCGCGACACGCCGGTGGTAGTGCCGTCATAGGGAACGAGATAGATGTCTCCATTGGGGGCGACGGTCGCCAGACCGGCAAAATACACGATAACCACCGCGTCCTTGTTCATGTGTCCAGGCAGCCAGTCCAAGAGGGCTTCGTCAATGTCGGGTTTGAGGGCCTTCCAATCCTGAAGCAGGCGCACGTTCGACGCCGGCAATCCGCCCAATGACTGGAAATAGGTCGTCAACAGTTCCGCATCGGAGGCCGCATACTTTCTGGCGCCCCCCTGGACATCGCGGTATGAACCGATGCCGATCGAGATGAGGTAGGTGTGAGGCCGCTTGAACCCCACGGGCATGGCGGGCACTTGATCGACGTCATCACTGTTCGTAGCGGTCGGCTGGATCGAAAGTGAAAGGACTTGCGACGGTGGTGCCCCCGCCGCAGGGTCGAACACGCTCACTTGTAAATCGGCTTTCTGTTGCTGCACCGTCTGAGGAAGCGTTGCGACAAATTCGAGAGACCGGGATTGCCCCGATTGAAGCCGGCCGGCTGAGAGAGTCGTAGTCGGAAATTGGGCGAGCACTTGAGGCGATCCGCTCAGGTTCGCCGTGACGTTCTGCAGGTCCTGCGGACCCGTATTCACCACATCGACGCGAACGCGTATCCGTTCTCCGCCTTCGAATACCAGATTGCTGTTATCGTCCAACACGGTGGCCTTGAACGAAAGAGGCGCCACGCCGGACGCGAGAGGGCGTGCCGGTACCGGAACGGGTA
>DASTJX010000278.1:0-3067 GCA_035716265.1 Nitrospira sp. | reverse complement strand
TTGAACGGGTGGACGTCGGCATGGATGTCCTCTGGCCCACCAACGGAGCGCTGCCGTTTTTCCACGATGATCTGACGCATTATCCGGCATCCGCCTTTGTCATGGATCTCATTGGCCTCTCTCCTCCGGGCAGCGGCCTGCGTCTCGAGGCGGTCTCCACAACCCCTTTGCCGAATGCGTCGTTTCATCTGCGGCCACAGACCCCACTCATCTCGGTGCCGGCGACACTCGTCACGCTTACGGTGACCTATCAGGATCCCCTGACCGCTCCCATCACAAAGGCCCCTGGTAGCTACAAGTGGACAAACACTGTTAAGCCTGCCCGGCGGGCCGTCAAGAAACTCAACACGCAATGGGTGGTGCTCTCAGGATTGAAGAGACACGGATTCCCCCGTGATGCGGCGGTCGTCAATCTCCTGGTGCAGGACGGCGGTCCTGCCGAGGGAATCCAGCAAGAGATTATTCCATTCGTGACGGAGAAGAGCCAAGCGATCCCCGGGTCAGTCGTCTGGTGGGAACCTGAGGATGCACCCGGCCTCCTGGTGGCCTCTGCGGCACGCGCCGCATCATTTCCGAATTTGCGCGACCGCGTCGCACTCTTGAACCGGGTTCTCATCATCGACCCGAACCAAGCCGACGCGCTGACGGTCCTCACCCGTGATCTCTATGCCGTCATTCTGCGGGAAGCGATTGCTGCGCACCAACTCACCGTGAAAGATCCGGCTCTGGCCATGGCGGTGAATGAACAATATTGGAATGTCTATGCCCAGGGCGAGCGGCTGGACCTCTCCCTGGATATGGAAATGGGAGGGCTGGATAAGCCGACGACCGCGGACTATCTTTATCGCTTGCTTCCTGCGCTGAGGACTCTTGCCGAGGTCAGGCCGGAGCAGCTGGACAATCGATTCAGATGGGGCGCAGCCCTCCGGTGGAACCTCGATCAGGATCTCTCCATCGAGGTTCACGAGCAGTTGGTCAAGGACGTGCCGGCGGAACGAAAGACAGCCAAGGCGGAGGCGCTGCTGCAACTGGCCTGGTCACGCATCAATAAGGTGGCCTGGAACCGCAACCTTGATGATAAGGACGTCCTAGCGGCCTATCGGGATGCGGAGCAGGCCGCCGCGTTGGCCGAGATCCCGCTGGATAAGTTTATCGCCGAGTACACAAAGGCCTATAGCCTGCTGTTTTCGCCAAACCGGGACAATCGCGCCATCCTTGAACATCTCACGGAAGCGAAGCGATGGTTCGATGAGATCCCGGGCAACAACCAGCAGGTCTGGGATTTTTTTATCGGCGCGGACTCGTTGAAATCCGTTCTCGACGCAGACCCGATCTTCCAACCACTCCTGGCTTCAGGAGCCTCCCACAAAGGATAAGCAGGCTCAGTCATGATTCGGTTGAGCCGAAATCCTGACGACCTGACTTTTCCACCCGTTGAACAGGCCTCGCCGGAGGGCTTGGTCGCCGTGGGCGGCGATCTCCGATTCGCGCGGCTCCTCGAAGCCTACCGTCGAGGGATCTTTCCCTGGTACAGCGAAGACCAGCCGATTCTTTGGTGGTCCCCCGACCCAAGAACCGTCCTGTATCCGGAGAAGCTCCACGTTTCACGAAGCCTGAAGCGCAGCCTTCGACCCGGACATTTCTCGGTGACACTCGATACCTGCTTTCGATTAGTCGTCGAGCATTGTGCCGGGCCGAGAACTCAATATCCCGAAGGCGGAACTTGGATCACTCCGGCAATGATTGACGCGTATGCGGCGCTCCATCAGGAAGGCTATGCCCATTCGGTCGAAATCTGGCAAGATGGCCGGCTGGTCGGGGGCCTGTACGGAGTCGCAATCGGCGGGGCGTTCTTTGCAGAATCTATGTTCGCTCACGTCGACGATGCATCGAAAGTTGCCCTCGTGTTCCTGGTCCGTCAGCTGAGGGCCTGGAGTTTTCGCCTCGTCGATTGCCAACAATCCTCCCCCCATGTGCTGCGTTTGGGGGCCGAAGAAATTTCTCGCCGACTGTACATCGAGCAACTTGCCGGCGCTGTGCGGCAACGCGATCGGCGCGGCCGTTGGCACTTCGACGGAAATCAAACTTAGAACATTGTCTTCATAACTGATATGGCGACAAACCAGTACGTGCTCCGTGCAACCTTACATCTGGTTCCATGTTCTTCCATCAAGCGTCCGGCCTGTTTTACTTTGAAGCGGGGCCATGGCATTTGACCCCCATTGCCACCTCACCGGCAGGGAATGTTGAGGACTGGCGTGCGATTGGCGCAAAGAGCCGGGCACCGCACTTCCTGAGCATGTGCGGTCGGGCAACCGACGGCGAGCATTGTCCGATGTTCCGTTCGAACAAGGCGCTGGACGGAACGAGTTGCGGAGCCGAGCAGATGCGAGGTTAGTGCGGTCGGCTCCTCGCACCAGAGCGTGCTAGTATCAACATTCCCTACTGTTTCCCCATCTTGGCGAGCTCCATAAAATAATGCGCGAAGGCTTTCATGCCGCCTGAAGCCTGGCCCCAGTCGAAATATTCGTTTGGCGCATGATAGCCGTGTTCCGGCAGGCTGAGTCCCAGAAAGAGAATAGGCACTTTCCAGGTCTTCTGCATCGTAACCACTGCGCCGATGGAACCACCTTCACGGATGAACGCCGGCTCGGTGCCGAACCCTGCCTTGGCGGCCCGCTTCACACATTCGACGTATGGCCCATCGAAGCTGCCTTTGAAGGGATGCAGCATGCCCTCCACTTCCACGTTCACGTCTGGATTCAGTTTCGACACATATTTCCTGAACAGGGCAAATACTTTTTCGGGAGTCTGATTTGGGACGAGACGCATGCTGACCTTGAGCTCACCATGTCCGGGGACGACGGTTTTTACGCCAGGCCCATGGTAGCCACCCGTCAGGCCGTGAATCTCAAACGTCGGCGCCGCCCAAATCCGTCGCGTCACTTCAGCGGGATCGTCCGTCCGGAGCGAGTGAAATCCATAGGCGTCCTTGAAGCGCTTGACTTGAAAACCCGACTTGAGAAAGCTTTTGATCTCCTCCCTGGTCGGCTTCACGGCATCAGTG
>DASTJX010000277.1:0-4275 GCA_035716265.1 Nitrospira sp. | reverse complement strand
GAAGAAAAGTTCTGCTACCTCATGCCATCGTCGCTGCCGGGTCCTCCATGACTGACCACGAAGAACCCGATCATGAACGGCCAGCAACTTGGTGATCATCGCAGCGATCAGCTTATGCGCCCAGCGGAGACGGTTTCGGTTTCTCGAACAAGTCGTTAAGATAGTGCACCGATGGCCCAAGCAACCCCCCTCCTCTACGTGTCCCGACTCCTGCCGGACCCCATCATGGCTGCCATCCGAGGTCGGTACACGATTTTGAACGAACCCTCGAATGACCCAGCCGTACCAACGGCGTTGAGAGAGGGCCTGTCAGAGGCCGTGGCGGCAATCGTCACACTGACTGACCGGATTGACGCCACAACCTTGGCATCGGCACGCGACCTGAAAATCCTGGCTAACTATGCAGTGGGCTACAACAACATCGATCTGGACGCGGCTCGGAGGCGGCGCATCGCCGTCACCAACACGCCGGATGTGTTGACGGACGCGACGGCCGATCTCACCTGGGCCTTGCTGTTGGCCGCTGCGCGGCGGGTTGTCGAAGGAGACCGCCTCGTACGGAGCGGGGAGTGGACCGGCTGGACACCAACCCAACTGCTGGGCACGGCCGTCGCCGGAAACACGGTAGGCATTGTAGGAATGGGACGGATCGGTCAGGCGGTCGCGCGTCGGGCCGCCGGCTTTCAGATGCAGGTGAACTATCACTCACATCGCCGGGTTGACGCACCACCGGGGGCGCAATGGCAGTATCGTTCTCTACCGGAACTCCTCCGCGAGTCAGACATTGTCACGATCCATGTGCCCTTGACACCTGAGACTCAACACCTGATCAGCGCCAAAGAACTGGCTCTCATGCGCCCTACGGCCATTTTGATCAATACCGCTCGAGGGCCGATCGTCGATGAATCGGCCCTCGTCGCGGCCATGAAAAAGGGGACCATTGCCGGAGCCGGGCTCGATGTATTTGAGGACGAGCCGAAGATCCATCCGGATCTCGCGTCCATGCACCAGGTCGTGTTATTGCCGCATCTCGGCTCCGCAACCTTGGCCGCAAGGGTGGAGATGGGCATGATCTGTCTCAAAAACATCGAGGCTATTCTGGCTGGACGCCCGGCGCCCAACCGCGTGGCGTGAGGGATTCACAATGTGTGGTGCATCCAGGGAAGGAAGGGCGCGTCGAGAAACTAGGTCGCGTAACGAAAGGCTTGCGCGGAAGTGGAGGCCGGCTTCGGCACCGTTCGGATGGCCGCCAGGCGTTGTGGCACGTCGTGAAAAGCTGGAATCGCCTCGAACATCGTCGCGGCAAGCTGCCACTGCTGCTGCATCTCGTAGAGCAACCCCAACTCATAGCGAATGGCCTGTGCCTTGGCACCCTGACAACGTGGATCAGTCAGGAGCCGCTCGAGTTGTGCGCTTGCCGAATCGTATCGCTCCTGCTCCTTCAAGCAGACAGCCGTCATCAGGCAGGCATCCAGAAATACCTCAGGGCCTTTCATGGCCAACACGAACTCTTCTTTCGCCTCTTCGATGAGTCCCATGTTCTTATAGGCCACGCCGAGGGTGTAGTGGGTGTCGGCATCGACGGAGTCATCGGCCGGACCAGGCGGCGTCAACAATGCCGTCAGTTTTGCGACAATCGCACTGGCCGGCGCCAGTTCTCTCACTTTGTCGTAGAGACGACGAATCGGTTCGTTCACCACCGAGTCTTGCCCCACTGACATCAGTTCGAGGGCACGGGCATATTGTAGGGCCGCTCCTGCCCCATCGCCTTTTCGCTCGAGCACCTGACCGAGCAGTTCCCGTGGCTGCGGTTCCTCGGGTTGTGCGCTGACGACTGTGCCGAGCCACTGTTCAGCTTGAGCCCACTGCCCGGACTCCGTGAACGCCTGAAACTGTTCCGAGATCGAAGGAGTCGGTTGGGCGGATACGACCGGCTCGGGAGCCTTGGGCGGGAGCTTCGGCAAATCATCCGGAGTGGCATTCTCAATGGAAAAGACTTCCGGCGCGGTCGGTGACGAGGGCGGCAGACCTGCCCGGACGCCCTGCCCCGTCAGATGCCGGTCCTGGGTCGGCTTGATGGCGGAAGTCATGTTCCAGGCATCGTCTGGCGTCGCTCCTTCGATCGAAAAGCCTCCGATCGTCGTCGCAGAAGCGGCCGCGGCGGGCTCCGCGGCGTCGCCCCGCATCAATGCTGCAAGCCGCTTGGCCATGGGACTGTCGGGTGCCAGCGACTGCACCTTCTCGAAAATTTCCTCGTGCAACGTGGGCATGCCCGGCTCAGGAGTGTTCAAGAGCACTTCGATGGCTTTCCCATAGTGCTGGATCGCCGACTCGATCTCGCCCTTCTCCTCGTACAGCTCGCCCTGCAATTCGAGGAGCGGCACGGAGTTGGGCTCGACGGTCAAAAATTCTCGAATCAACGACTCGGCCTGCGGATAGTCCTGCGCGCGCAAGGCGGCTCCCGCAAGAAACCGGTATTCACCGAGAGCGACCTGCAACTGTCCTTGCTGGAGGTGCAACCGTGCTAAGAGCTGGCATACCTGCGGATTGCCGGGTTCTTTCGTGAGCATCTGATTGAGGATGGCCTCGGCACCGGCATATTGTTTGTCTTCGATTCGCCGGCTGGCTTCCGCGAGCAAATCCGTCGGCTCACTGCTATGGGCGGCTGGCGCCGATCCCGGCGTCGTCGTTCGCGGCGGCGGCGTTCCGCCCGTTTTTTTATAGTGTTCGATGAACTGCTGCGCCTCGCTGTTCGAAGGATCGATGCGCAACACTGATTCGTAGGCTTCCTTGGCTTCAGCATACCGTTGTTGACCGGAGCGCTCTCGCCCCAGCTGCAGATAGACCCTCGTCGCCTCATCCTGCATGTTCTCTTGCACGCACAGTTCGGCAACGCGCTGCTGGGCATCGAGATTCGACGGATCCTGGCTGACGATTTTCTTGTAGATATCGAGAGCTTCTTTGGTCTTGCGTTCCTTCAGGTAGTGTTTGCCCAACGTCAAGTAGTCCTGGACTGCGCTGCTCAGCAGCCCTCGCTCAGCGTTCAAATCGCCGAGAAACCGGTACATGTCGTACCGCGACGGGTCGAGTTTGAGCACTTTTTTGAAGGTGGCGATCGCCTTGAGGGTCGCTCCTTCGGCACGAAAGGCATGGGCTGCCTGGATAAAGGAGGCGACCGCGTCAGCGGTCGAGTTGCGTTTCAGATGCAGTTCGCCGATGGAATTGTGAATACTCCCGTCGCCCGGTGATTCGGCCGAGAGCTTCTTCCATTCGTTGATGGCGGCGTCGAACTGACCTTTTGAGGCAAAGAGCTGGGCGCTGTGCAGGACCTTACTGCGGTCGATGCCCAAGAGAACCTCCAATAGTGAACAAACGCTAACAGTATCAATAGTTTTTGTCAACGAAATGCCCTAAACGGTCTGCATCAATTCGCGAAAAACACGAAAGGCCTGCCGGAGTGTCTCCGGCAGGCCTTTGCATGGTGCAGCTTGAATCCCAGACCGTTACGACGCAGCGATCGACATTTTCATGACATTGGCAGCTTGTGGTCCTTTGGCGCCTTGCACGATATCAAATTCGACGTTTTCTCCCTCCTTCAACGACTTGAATCCTTCCCCCTGAAGCGCGGAGTAATGCACGAACACATCCTCTCCGCTATCCAGACGGATGAATCCAAACCCTTTCCGATCGTTGAACCACTTCACCGTACCTTTTGTCTTCACAAAACCCTCCTTTCCTCAACGGCCACGCACTCCTGCGTGAGCCGGGCCCGAACACCCAGTTAACGCACGCGACGTGAATAATGAATGAACAATGGAATATGAGAACCGGGGACGGATGGGCGGGCTCTGTGCAGAAGAAAAGACGTACTCACGAGACCCATCTTGGTTACAAATCGCGCGCGCAGCATGTAACATACGCATTCTAATCTTGTCAAGCCGCTCTCACCTTACAGGTGTCCGCCCGCCCGTGTGGACAAGCCGGTACCAGTCCCCTATAGTGTCGCGACACTGGGAGTTCCCCGCTGCTCATGACGCTTCGCACGCTGCTAGACCGCTACATTTTCACCGAATTGCTCTATCCCTTCAGCGTCAGCCTCGGCATGCTGTGCTTCATTATGCTGACGCGGGAGCTGCTTCGGCTGGTCGAACTCCTCGTCACCAAAGGCGTGGGATTATGGGCAGTCCTCAACGTCTTTGCTCACCTGCTTCCGTCGTTCCTCGTGCTGACCCTCCCGATCGCCGGCATCATCGCGTCCATTACCGCATTCGGCCG
>DASTJX010000276.1:0-4222 GCA_035716265.1 Nitrospira sp. | reverse complement strand
TCGTCGCGGCGTGAATGAGGGCGGAGATGGGCGTCGGCCCTTCCATTGCATCAGGCAGCCACACATGAAGGGGGACTTGAGCCGATTTGCCGATGGCGCCTATGAAGAGGAGCAGGCAGATTACCGTCATGACCGACACCTCGAGCGTACCGCCGAACGGCTCAAGGACGTTGATGAGTTCTCCTGAATGCGAAGGGATACCGGCGAAAACGTCTGAATAGTCCAGGCTCTTGAACGTAATCAAGACCAGCAGCAAGCCAAGAATAAATCCAAAATCTCCCACCCGGTTGACAACGAACGCCTTGGTCGCCGCGGCGCAGGCTGATGGCCGTTCGTACCAGTGGCCGATTAACAAATAGGAACACAGGCCGACCGCTTCCCAGAAGACGAATAGTTGCAGGAAATTGTCAGCGAGGACCAACATGAGCATGGAGAAGGTAAACAACGCAATATAGCTGAAGAAGCGGGCATAGCCAGGGTCGCCATGCATGTAGCCGATCGTATAGATGTGGACCAGCGTGCTGACCGTGGTGACCAACAGCAACATGACGGCAGTGAGCCGATCGATGGTGACTCCGATGTGGACATCGACGATGCCGGAGGTCAGCCAAGTGTAGAGGCGCAGGGTGGACTCGTGCCCACCGGCCACCTCCATGAAAGCAAAGACTGATACGAGGAATGAGGCAATCATGGCTGGAACCGCCACGAAGTGTGCCTTGTCCCTAATCCAATGTCCCAACAGCCCTAGAATGAGGAAAGAGGCGAGCGGCAGTAAGGGAATGAGCGCGTAGGTCATCTGTGCGGGTCCTGTCGCCGACCAGCCTGTTCGTGCTCGCACCTGGCCCGGCGTAGTAAGAGACGGAGCGGCCCGTTAGCCTCTTGTGCTCGCGGAAGGCGGCACACCAGATCAATCGTATCTTCAGGTAGGCGGTGCGCCTTCACGCGCGCACGTTTGAGGTTCAGCGGGCCACCCCTCAAGACAGACGAAATGCGAGAATTTCCGGAAGCTGCGCGGGGCCGGTGAAAGCCGCGTCCCGGGATACCGATTGCCACGCAATCGGTGGGCGGGCGGGTACTAACCAACGGCCGGGTCGAGTGGGTGGGAACGTCACCCAGGACGGCGTCACCCGCCTGAGGGGAGGTCATGGTGAGACTATAGAGGGAAAGTCCTACCATTTTAGCAGCTGAAACTCGTCGACATTGATGGTGGATTTCGCTCGGTGCAGTGCGATGATGATGGCGAGTCCGACGGCGACCTCAGCGGCGGCGACGGTTAGCGCAAAGAAGACGAAGACTTGGCCGGCGATGTTGTGAAAGGCTTGGGAGAAGGCGACAAAATTAATGTTGGTGGCGTTCAACATGAGTTCAATCGACAGCAAGATGATGATGACGTTGCGTCTGACGAGAACGCCAAGGAGTCCTGTCAAAAAGACCACCGCGCTCAATGCGATGTAGTAGGAGAGAGGCACCGTCATTGATCACCTGCCGTCACGCGCAATGTCTCACGCTTGCCGTCCTTCAAGATCCTTCTTGGCCAGAATAATGGCACCGATCATCGCGACCAGGAGGATCAACGACGCCACCTCGAATGGAAACAGATAGGTCGAGTACAGCACGTCGCCCAACGCTTCGGTATTGCCAAGTCCGGCGGCGTCGCTCTCCTGTCCGGTTCGGACGGCTGGTGCTGTCCCTCCTTTAAGGAGCGTCAGCACGATGGCCTCGATGACTAAAGCAGCGCCGATCGCTGCAGCCACCGGCCACTGCCGATGATAGCGATCGTCCTGTTTCAGGTTCAGCAGCATGACGACGAACAAGTAGAGCACGAGGATGGCTCCGGCATAGACGATGACCTGGACGGCGGCCAGGAATTCGGCATGAAGGGTTACATAGAGACCCGCCACATGGAAAAACATGATCAGCAACGAGAGCGCGCTATAAATGGGATTGCGCATCACAACGACCAGCACCGAGGACGCCGCAATAACCAGCGCAAAATAAAAAAAGAAGACCTGGTCCATATCAACCCGGCATTCCCGTTAGCGATGAACGCACATCCCTCCCGTCCCGACAGCCCGCGTCCGTTCGGTCGGCCATGGCTGCAATTCAATTCGGTTTCTGTGGGACGTGGCCGAATGAGACGTTGAAAAATGCCACATTGGGGTGTTGCAGTTCCAGCCGCTTCTCGCGAACTGGAAACGCGCGGTCACCGATGGCGAGCAACTGCTCCTTGTTCAGATGCAGCTGGCGCTTGTCGTAGACCGACCATTCGAATTCGCGGCTCATGCCAAGCGCATCCACGGGGCAGGCATCGACGCACATACCGCAAAACAAGCAGCGCGTCATATCCATGTAATATTCCTTGGCATAACGCTTCGTGGGTTCTGCGGGGACTTCCGCGCTCACGACGCGGATGACTCTCGAAGGACAGGCCGCCTCGCAGAGATCGCAGCCCACACACTTTTCTGTCCCATCGTCGTAGCGCAACAAACCGAGCATGCCGCGGTAGTTGTCCGGCAGAGTGCGCTTCTCGTGGGGGTACTGTACCGTAATCGGCTTGTAGTGAAGCAGATGCGACATCGTCGCTTTCATGCCGACGAGTATCTCGTAGAAGACGATGGTTTTGAGCCAGGCAACAAGTTTCTTCATCTACGCCATCCGTTTGGGCGGCGGGTCACCGCTTATCCCGCGGGAAATAAATACACGGCAATCGAAGTGACGACGATGTTCCCTAACGCAATCGGCAGCATCACTTTCCATCCGAACTTCATCAACTGATCGTACCGCAGACGCGGTAAGGTGGCCCGAAGCCAGAAGAACAGGAAGAGGAAGGCGTACGCCTTCACGGTGAACCAGGCCAAATTTTCAATCCAGGCCACCTGTTCTAAACCCAGGTGGGCAAGAATCGTCCCTGGGTAGGGCGCATTCCAGCCGCCCAAAAACAGGGCGGCGGCGACACAGGACACCAAGACCATGTTGGCGTACTCCGCGATAAAGAAAAAGGCGAAGCGCATGCCGCTATATTCCGTAAAAAACCCCGCGACCAACTCGCTTTCCGCTTCAGGTAAGTCGAACGGCACCCGGTTGGTTTCTGCCACTGCCGAAATGACATACACGACGAATGCAAAGATCTGAGGCGCCGGCAAGGCGAACACGAACCAATGCCAAAAGCCGCCGGCCTGGGCCTCGGTAATTTTCACCAGGCTGAGTGAGCCCGCAAGAATGAGGACGCCGACGATGGCGAGACCGACGTTGAGTTCGTAACTGATGACCTGGGCGGCGGATCGGAGCCCTCCCAGCAGAGAATATTTGCTGTTCGAGGCCCAGCCACCCAGAATGATGCCGTAGGCGCCGATAGACGTGAAGGCCAGGATGTAGAGAATACCAATATTGATATCGCTGATGACGAACGGCTCTACGGAGATGCCAAACAGTTCGACTTTGTGACTCGGTCCAAAGGGGATGACAGCGAATCCGATGAGGGCCGGTACCATCGCCAGAATCGGCGCGAGGCTGAACATGAATTTGTTCGCGCCGGCCGGTACGATGTCTTCCTTAAAAAACAACTTCAAGCCGTCGGCAATCGGCTGCAGGACCCCGTAGGGCCCGACTTCCATGGGGCCCATGCGGTCCTGCATCCAGCCGAGCACCTTACGTTCGGCCAGGGTCAAGATCATCACCGTCAGCATGACGACCCCCATGACGGCGGCGATTTGGGCCAATGAGACTGCCAGTCTCAAACTCAATTCAGTCACAACGACGCTCCTTTTTCACTCGTTCTCCTGCTCCGGCTTTGCCCAGGGCAAGGCGCGTCCCGGCGCGCCAGGGCCGGGCGGGTGAGATTGGCCAAGGCGCGTCCCGGGAACTCGATTGCGAAGCCATCGGTGGGCCGGGTGGGTGAAAACAATCGCCAGGGCCCGGCGGTGAGACTGTGCCGTTTGAACATCCTTCATCACTCTCTTTGTCACGATACCTTGCTGATCGTGACAGCCACCGTCCGAAACGCCGGTACTTTCGTCACCGGGTCAGTCGCACAGTCAAAAAGCTTTGTCGCCTCTTGAGCGAAATGATCGGGAAACCAGACCGTTCCCTGCGGAACACGCTCCACGAGTTTGACGGACGTCGTCATCTCGCCTCGTGAATTCGACACCCTGATGCGATCACCGTCGGCGAGGGCCAAACGCGTCCCATCCGCCCGGTTCATGCGGATGACGTCGCGGGATTC
>DASTJX010000275.1:0-3636 GCA_035716265.1 Nitrospira sp. | reverse complement strand
TGTCGTGCATCGTCGCCGTTGCTCGCTTCCTGAATGTGTCGACGACAGGAATCATCCTTGTGATGTGGTCCGGTTGATTGAATTCTCGATACTCGATCAAGTCAGGCACGAGCGGATGCAAGCGGTAGACGGTGATGAACTCTTCGGGAAAGTTAAACGGGGAGCCGAAATGGTGTGTGCCTCCGTTGATATGATCCGGCTTCGGGAACGTGTATGTATTCGGACAGAAAAAGAGGTGCCAGCAGTCCCGGATTTCGTTGCGCATGCCGAAGATGCCCGGGCCTCCTGCAAAGGCGGAATACTTGAGATTGGCCTCCGTGAGATCGCCAGACCGCTTCATCCGGTTCATGACGGTTTCAACAGCCGAGCCGACCACCGAATACTTCTCGAACAGTCCTGACCAATTGGCATTCATGCCCTTGTACAGCGCTTCGTCATAGAGCAACTGCGTCGTCCATTCGATCGTATGGATCTTGGCAATTTCGGCTGACACGACGAGGCGGGCGATCTCAAAGAGCTCTCGCGGCGTGACTGCTCCGAACGGCACCGCCTCTTTCGGCTTGTGGGGCCGGCGCAAGCCGCTGTCTTCCTTCGGATCCTGGCTGCGGAAATAGTCGACAAACTTGTTATGCTCACGGGCGAACACGTTATGGAAAAAGCTCATGCCGATGGACCAATTGTCTGGGAACGCCGTTGCCTCCTGACCTTCCCACAGCGGATTCATGTGGTGTTTGTCAGATTCATCGAGCACAGGCAGATAGCCTTGCTTCCAACCTTCTCGTTCCTTTTCGCCCTCCGGCGCGGTGCCGAGCGGCCGCATCAAAAGCTTGGCCGGATCTTCGGGATCTTTCTTGACTCGCTTGAGCGAAGTCTCGTCGTAGCCGTAGATCTGAGAGGCGTCCCACCAGGCTGTCACCCGATTGAGCGTACGTCGTTGTGCCTTCTTGAGGGATTTTCCATTATCGAAAGTGCCAGGCTCTGTCCGATCGATCAGCGCTTCGCCGATCCGGTCCTCCGGGCGGCATTTGATGGCCTCTTTGAGTTGCTCGGTGCAGCCCATGTTCATCATCGTGTCAGCGTTCCGGCCGTCGCGGGCATGGGAAAACCAGTCGTGGGTCATGAACTGGATCCAAAAGGCAGCAAGCACGTTGAACCAAGGGGCTTTCTCATAGGGGCACACCGAAGGGACGTCCTTCGAGCCGTGCCCTTCGTGACAGTTGACGGCCTGCGTCTGATCGCGTGAGAACAGCTTCCGGCTGATGAGCTGAGGATTCGGTTCAAGTAACGAGAGCCTTTTCGCATGGCGGTTCCTTGTTTCGGGGCTCTGTTTCTGTTCCTCGAGGTCAGGAAACGTCACCGCTTCGAACTGGACGTTTCTGGCAAGCGGCTGGTTGGTGGAGCCCATCAGAGGATTGTAAATGTCGTTACAGAAACCGTTGAGGTCTCGAAACCGGATCGATTCGCCCTGGCATTGCTGGGAGCCGTCTGTCGGATTGGTCGTGAGGCCGTCCTTTTTCAGCCGGGCAACGAGCCTGGCGTATTCCTGGTAGTCCATGTCGTTGCCGGCGGGTATCCGGTCGGGCATTCGCATTTCCACCCAGGGGGTATGAAAGACGCCGGCAGGATCTCTCAAGATCTGGGCATATCTCTCATAGGTGCCACTGTTGTCGAAGAGGTTGAACTTGATCATTTCCATCCGCTGGAATTCCAAATCAAGCAGCGCGCCTCTTATCCCACGTCCGTCGCCACCTAGACGACCAAACAGCGCGCCGAAGCCTGGTACCTTCGAGTCGGCATCACCGGCAGCCCAATAGTTCCGCCAGTCGACCCATGGCCGCCGTCTTTCCTGTATGGTTCTCTCGCCGCCACGACAGCGTGCCGTATCTTCCCGGACCTTGCCGAGAAATCGTTCGCTCCGGTCGTTTGCCACGTCTCTTGGTCCGCGCGTGACGTATGTGAAGCAGGAGCTCAGTTCTTTTGGATTGAGGGAAGCGCAACCGGAGACAGCAAGCAGAAGGGACGTGAGCAGGAGTGACGTGGTGAGTGTGTGCATTCCAGCGAACAACTTCCAGTGGTGCGATGTCCTGTCGGTGCTCTTCTACGCTCTTGCGGACAAATTCTCAATATAACTCTTCGTGCAGCGCCCCTTGAAATGGGTTGTTTGCTTTGTTTGCACATGTTCTTCGGGATTCAATCGAAAAACCGCTTCGCGTGCCCGGGGGTGTAAGTGGCAAGAATGTGAGCGAGTTCCAGTGTGTCTACTCGACCTTTTCGATAATAGCAAAGTAGCGATTGTCGGACATCCTCCTGCCCCTGATTTCCGCAGAAAAGGCAGTCCCGTCGTTGCGCTGTATCAGTCGTTTCAAGCTCAAGGGCTTGCCCTCGCGGAGTTGTTCAAGACACTGCTGGGCCATCTCTTTTTCTGCCGGCACATAGGTTTCCCTGACATGAAGCTGAAGTAATTCCTCTCGCCTGTACCCCAACAGTTCGCACGCCTTGGTATTCACCAACCTAAAATACCCATCCATATCGACAGCCACGATGGCGTCCGAAGCCTCCTCCATTAAGAGTCGGTATTGACGTTCACTCTCCTGTAGAGCCGCTTCCGCTTCCCGGCGTTCAGTAATGTCCTGGGCAAAGACCAGGACTCCAATCACGTTACCCTGCGCATCACGGTAGGGCACCTTGTCGGTCTGCACCCAGCGTTTGTGACCCGCTGCAATCTCGTAAAGTTCCACAATTCCAAGTTTTGGCTGGCCAGAAGCAATGACTGCAAGGTCATCCTGATAGTATTTCTCTGCTTCCTCAGGATAGAGGTCATAGGTGGATGTGCCTTCGAGTTCCCCCACCGTCTTGTTGATAGACTCTGCGGCATGCCGGTTGACCCGTAAGATGCGATTCTGCGAATCTTTGTACCAGACCATGGCGGGAATGAGATCCAACAGCACCTGTTGCTCAATCTGCTGCTGCTGCAGCTTCGCTTCAGCCTCCTTCCGCAGCGTAATGTCGCGGATAATACTGCAGCTCAACATCTGCCCGCTGGATCTCCAGGTACTCAGCGACAGCTCAATGGGAAATTCGCTTCCGTCTTTTCTGAGGCCATAGACCTCGATCGTCCTCCCGGTCTGGATTGATCCGCCGGCGGCTTTGACACGCTCAAGTCCCCGCAGATGATCTTCTCGATAGCGGGTGGGCATGATTTTGGTCAGCGGCTGTCCGAGAATCTCCGCCTCTGAATAGCCAAAGAGGCGTTCCGCAGCGGTATTCCATGAGACCACTCTGCCGTCGCCATCAGCCAACACGATCCCGTCGGGTGCCGTCTGAACCACCTGCCGGAACTGTTCCTCTTTCGCAGTGAGGGCATTCTCCACGAGTTTCATCTTGTTCACCAACCGCCGGACGTCCACTGCTTGCCGGAGGAGGATCCTGAGCTCGTCCCGGTTATACGGTTTGGTGATATAGGCAAAGGCCCCGCGGCGGAGGGCCTCGACGGTACACTCTTCCTGGATGGACGCGGTCAGGACAATGACGGGAAGGAGAGGGTCCATTTCCTCCAAGCCGCGAAGGACGGCGAAACCGCTCAAGTCGGGCAATCCCAGATCCAAAACCACTGCTCCGAACGAGTGCTCTTCGGCT
>DASTJX010000274.1:0-5120 GCA_035716265.1 Nitrospira sp. | reverse complement strand
GAGCGTGGACAGATCGAGAGCCAGTCCAATGGTGCCATAGACCACGCTCGCCATGGCGGGCCAAGTCCACCCAACCATGACAAAGCAGGCCAGAACGAGCGGTACTAACACGAGAAAGAGCCACCACAGGACATACGTCGTTGGTGGCAGTTCGCTCGAGAACGCCAACCCTATGGTTGATACGCCAATGACGCTGACAGACAGGAGCGTGACCGTCACGATCGCCCGATGGCGCATCAGCGGATCATAGGCGATCGCGTGTTGAGCGGGCAATGGGGTCGCTGACCGCCGATGACAGAACCCTTCTCGAAACAGTCAGGCCAATGCGTGCTTGTCTATGACGGCCAATGCCGGCTGTGCGTGACGGCCAAAAACGGCCTGGAGCAACTCCGCGGGGAGAGCCACGCCGACGAAGTTCGTTTGATCCCGTATCAGAGCGAAGAAGCCAAGCAAGTGCTGGGAGCTCACTACCGGCCGGGCCGGCCACCTGCCGCATTTCTCGTCCATCCTGATCGAACAATTGCCACAGGACTCGATGCGTTTCTTCCTTTGCTGCCTGGATTGAAGGGGGGGCATCCACTGGCCAAGTTCCTTTCTCTCCGACTTGTCAAGCCGTTTGCCTACCTTGCCTATCGCCTCGTAGCACGCTATCGATACCGTCTCTTCGGCGAAGTGCCTTTGAAGAGGCTGGATTAGACACCCACTTTTGGGGGATTGTCTCCCCACAGAGAGGAATGTCACGAGGCCAAGGATCCTGTCATAGTCGGACCCAGGTACAGAGACCACGCCTCAGGAGAACACGCATGCGGTCTATCTCCCGGCTATCCAATCGAACTGGCCTGCAGCACCTGTTTTCTCTCGCGATCTTCCTGACATTCCTTGAGGTGGGAACTCTTCCGGCAACGGCCGGGACAGCAGAAAGTCCGTCCATGGCAGCGGGGCATAGCCGGACGATCGTTGCGGCGGGATTTGGCTTTCAGGACGACGAGACCTCATCAATCACCGTCAAGACCTATGATGCACAGTCTGGAGAAGTCCTCTCAGCAGAAACGTATGAACTCGACATCAAAGATGACGGACCACCTACCAGCCATCCCAAAACTCGCATCTTTGCCGGGGGAGTCGGCCTCGGTGCAGGGAGTCTTTCCGAGTTCACTCTGCGCGTCTATGATGCAGCGAACGGGCATTTCCTGTGGGAGGGCCGTCTGAATTTGACCATCGGAGATCATCCCGAAGCAGCTCCGCACCAGGTTATGGCGCACGTTCAGCCACGAGGCGCGGTGACCAGGATCGCGAGGCCTACAAAGGTGACCGGGCAGCCGTACTTCGTGCTGCGAGCGCGTCATCCTGAGACTGGACAACTCATGTGGTCCGACGAATTCTCCACCGATGCGTGGGCAGTTCGGATAGAGCGCATCGGCCGGAGTGTCATCGGCGTAACTGGTGCCGCACCTCGGGATATCGATTTCCGGATCATGATGCCGGATCAGGCCGGCCGCCGATTATTGTGGGAGGACAAGGTCGCTCCGGCCGAGGAAAGCGAGCAGTCTGCCGTGCCGGAACGCTCGGATGAAACGGCTGGTAGGACCCCTCATGGGGGCGGATTGGCTATCCCTTCAGTCGTTTTTCCTGCAGATGGGCCATCCAACGTGATTGAAACTGCTCGTAGGACAACGAGAGTTGAGCATGAATTGCGGCCGGCAGGCTTTGCTTTTTCTTAAGCCTGGCCAGCAGCTGTTGGACCTCGTGCATGCCATAGCGATGAATTAGGTAGCCTGCTGCCGAGTCGGCCTCGTGATAGGCCATCGACGCCTCCTCACTCGGAAACTCCCCCCAACTGCCTTCTAACGCCGTTAAGGGAATGATTGGCAGGTCTTGCTGATGAAGCTCGTCCACGTCCGACCAATGGTCGCTGGAAAGCCGCATCGCCAGTCCTTCATTGAGCCAGGTTGGAATGGCATTGTGGTTCAGTCCCTGCTGATCGTGCAGCAGTGCATGAACAAATTCATGGCGGAGCACCCGCTTGAGCCATGCGCGATCCGCCAGGGCACCCTGTGTCGGTACATGAATGCGCCCGAGCACCGGATCAAATAATCCATCGGCCCAGGCGGGACTTCCCGTCGCTCCTTGAAAGGTTGCTTTTGGATGCAGAACCACCACAATGGTTTTTGCAGGGAAGTGACCAAACTTCTGACCGATCTCCCGGTAGGCCTCTTCCAGCACATCGAGGACCACCGTCCACGTCGCTTGATCCGTTTCTCCGTCGTACTTGACCGTGAAGTGAGCGCCGTCGCGGCTCGACAGCCGGCTATCCATTTCGTCGGTACGCCGCACCTTCGAAGTCACCGTCTGGAGATACGATTGCATGGACGGATCCCGTGCCGCCCGTTCAGCAGCCTGTTCTAGGTGTCGTGCGGCTTCACTCAGACGACCTCGTTCTTGAAGCAGCTCGGCTAAAGCCAAATGCGGAAAAGGCTCTTGCGGCGCAAGAGCGATCAGCCGCTCCAAGAAATCCTGGCTCAGGCCCGGGTCGCGCTGCTCCCAATAGGCGTGAGCCAGGTTTAACTGAATGGTGGGATTCTTCGGATCCAGGGACGCGGCCTTCTTGAATGTCTTGAGCGAGCCCTTGGTGCCCTCGAGCTTTTCCTGTTCGATGCCGAGATTGTTCCAGAGCACTGCAGCGTAGATACGGGAATCGTGCGTAAGTGTGGTGGGAAGGTGGATTAATGCGGCTTCAGCTTCTTTGAGGTGGCCTTTTTCGATTTCCTCCAGGATGGCCTCCAGCGATCCCCGGTGTTTCGACTCCGGCACGCCGGCCGCCTCGAGGACCCGCAATTGTTTCGGAGCAGGGAGTTGAGGCTCCTCAATCAGGGGTTCCGCCAACGGCTCGCGAGGCGATAGTTCCGTCTCAGGCGGTCCCTGTTCCCCTTGCGGCGCCGTCATGGGAGAGATATACGTCGGCTTGACGATCGACTGGTAGACAATAACCAAGCCGAGCACGGCTGCAATTGGATAGAGGACGTTGGAAATGTTCCGGCGGTACATGGGGCGCCTTTAACCTGATCGCCAGTCTAGCACCAGGCCCAACGCCGCCAAAGAAAAGTAAGGAATTCTACAGGGTTCAGGATCGCAGCCACGGACGGCTCTCGTTGAGCGAGGGGAAGGGGCTGTGATACCATCCCGCCCAATGTGGCGCTCCTCCGAGCCGAGCAGGATGTTGACAAAGCCGCTCTTCTCGCCCACCCACTCAGGCACGTCGAGACGCGCTTTTTCCCAAGTTTCGTTCTCGCCTCGTCCCATGAAAGAGCATGACCCGGTATCCGTAGATGCTGCTGCCTCGCGGGGGATGGACGCGTCTTGGTGGGTCGGGGTTGGGCGGGTGAGACATGTGGGCTTTTTGAGTATCGGTACAGCAAGTCCCAGCCCCTCGGTAGTGCTTCAATTCACGTCATCAACGCACAGCAATGGTCTTCCACCGGTCGGCTGAAGCCATGGCCCAGTTTCAGCAATGGTTGGATCGTCTCGCACGTCCAATCGAATTCGCCAGTCGCGACGCGTTTGCCCCCCTGCCCACCGTCAAGAATCTCAGTAGCTTCGTCTCATCGCAAATTCTTCATGCGCTGTCCCTTCAGATCTATCCGAAATCTATTGAAGTCGCGCTGCTAAAACTGCGCGCACTGTTCGAGGAGGACCAACAGCGATTTACTGTCGAGGAGCAGCAGCGCCGGTTACGGGAGGCTGCCGCTATTTTGAGGACGTTGCGGGAGGCGGCGGGAGATCAGAGCCGGGCCTGGGACGAACCGGCACCGCTTGCCGGGCCGCAACGGGCACCCTCCAAAGCGACACGAGATCTCTGGACTGTGCCGATCAGATTTACAAAGGGCGTCGGCCCACAACGCGGCGCGACCTTGCAACGGTTAGGCATCGAGACCGTCGAAGATGCACTCTGGACTGTGCCGTGGCGCTACGAAGATCGTTCGGTGATGATGCCGATCGGCCAATTGGTTCCAGGCATGGTGGCAGCGGTCTGCGGCACAGTGGTCAAGAATTCAGCCAAGCGGACAAGGAACCGGCGCTTTACCGTCTTGGAAATAGGCTTGGAGGATCAAACCGGGCGCCTGCAGGCGGTGTTTTTCAATCAGCCGTATCTGGAGCAGATATTTGCCATCGGAAAGTCGATCATGATGAGCGGGCGTGTCATTGCCGGACGGCAGGGCTGGATGGTCCCGAGGATGGACGTCTCGCAGTACGAAGTGGTTGGAGACGGTACCGAGTCCACGCTGCACGTGGGACGCATTGTGCCCATTTACCATGAAACCAAAGGGTGGACGTCCCGTCAGATGCGC
The DNA here is from genome assembly GCA_035716265.1 of Nitrospira sp. GTDB lineage: Bacteria > Nitrospirota > Nitrospiria > Nitrospirales > Nitrospiraceae > Nitrospira_C. The sequence goes on along the minus strand of DASTJX010000274.1, from coordinate 774 downwards.
GTGCTGATGAGAGGATTGCTAGACGAGCATGCGGACGACCTGAAAGATATCCTGCCGGTCCCTGTCCGCGCCCGCCAACGATTAGTGCCTGTCCGGGAGGCGATGGTCCAGGTCCATTTTCCCAAAGCCGGCGCCGACCTGGCCGCGCTCGAACAGGGAAAATCCCCGGTCCATCGCCGGCTGGCGTTCGAGGAACTGTTTTTGCTGCAGATGGCCTTGGCTACGAGGCAGCGGTCCGTCCACGTAGAAAAGAAGGGGCTGCATTTTAATCCCCGCACGCCACTTTTGGACAAGCTGGGACGCGTTCTCCCTTTTAAGCTGACCACCGCGCAGGACCAGGTCATCCGGGAAATCTTCCGTGACATGATTGCGCCGCGTCCGATGAACCGCTTGGTGCAAGGCGACGTAGGGTCGGGGAAAACGGTTGTCGCCTTGCACGCGATGGTACTCGCCTGCGGATCCGGGTATCAGGCGGCGCTGATGGCCCCCACGGAAATTCTCGCTGAACAGCATTACCGGAATCTCAGCCCTCTTCTGCACAGTCTTGGTGTCACCGCGGCGCTGCTGCGGGGCAGTGACAAAGCGGCGAAGAAAAGAAACCAGATCGCGGGCCTGGCATCTGGTCACATCCAAGTCGCTATCGGCACGCACGCCTTGATTCAAAAAGGGGTCGCATTCAACAGTTTGGGGTTGGCGGTAGTGGATGAACAGCATAAGTTCGGCGTGCTGCAACGCAAAACGCTGATTGAAAAAGGCTACAGACCGGACGTCGTC
>DASTJX010000273.1:0-10889 GCA_035716265.1 Nitrospira sp. | reverse complement strand
ATCTCGGCCGAAAGATCGAGGTGCATCGTATCAAGCTGGTGATCTTTCCCAAGATCCGCTTGGAGATGAAAGACATCACGATTTATGACCGCAACGCGGAGAGTGTCATGCTCTCGGCGAAGAAGTTGGATCTCGTGTTGCGACTTGTTCCCTTGCTGCGTAAACAGGTCGTTGGGAAACGATTGCTCGTGGAAGACCCGACGCTCACGATACGACGTGACCGTTCAGGTCGCTGGAACCTCCTCGAGCGTGACAGTCCCTTGCCGGCCGACGACGACGAGGCGCTCCAAATGATGACGCGGATCTTCCGCATCCGGGAAGCCACGATTGTGAACGGCAGGGTCGTCATTATCGATGAGGGCAGGCCGGATGGACCCCGCACCGTGACATTGCAATCCGTGGAAGCAGCACTCGAGATTTACCTCGAGCGTGGGCAAGCGGACCTGCACATTTCTGCCGCGCACAACGGCGCCCAGGGCCACTCCGCTCTGTCGGTGTCCGGCACCTTTAAAAAGGCTGAGCAGCAAACGCTGGCCGTTGACGAAGGCAAACGGCTCGCGTTTCCGGTGCAATTCGACGGCCTGATTGAAGCGGCGAACCTCAGTATCCGCGACGCAGCGGATTTCCTCGGTCCACGTCCCGTTCCTGAATCGTTGCATGGGCGTGTGAATGCGCGCAGCGCGATCAAGATCTTCCCCGGCGTGGGCGGATACGATGCCGTGCTCTCGGACCTGACGGGCAACATGGATCAATTGGCCGTGACGGGCAAAGCCAGCATGTCCGGCCTTCTTGCCCCTCAGCCGACTTTTGCTGTGACGTTTTCGTCGTCGCCGGTTCAAATCAGCGAGCTCCTCGATAAAATCCCCGCCGTGTGGATTCATCCCCAATTGCCCATGGTCATGGAGGATCGTCAGATCAAGGGGCTGGTTGAGGTGGTGTCCGCCACGGTCACCGGCTCGTATGTCGAAGGACCGCAATTGGCCGTCACCGGAGAGTTTCATGTCCAGAAGGGACAGGCCCTCATTGGTGACAGCCGCGTGCCCGCCAAAGATTTAGATGCACACGTCGTGATTGAAGCCGGACGAATCCGCCTCACGAAACTGAGCGGGCTCTACGGGACAATTCATATGACGGACAGTAAAGGGCAACTGTCCTTTCTTGAGCAGGGTCCCTGGCTGGAACTGGAAATCAGCGGGACAATGGCGGCTGGAGACCTGGTGCAATTCCTTTCGACGACCGTCAAGTCGGAACTGCTATCACGCGTCCTGGCGTCGGCGCGCGATGTGGAAGGGATGGCCTCGCCCGTGTTTCGTCTGGTGGGGCCGCCCAACGCCATCACGTTCGCAGGGGGCGAAGTGAAGGCGCAGCATGTGAATCTGACGAGCAGGTACTTGCCGGAACGGCTGACCGGCCTCCAGGGGCGATTCATTCTGGCCGAGGGAGAAACGCAATTTGACCAGGTGACCGGCCATCTGGGCGACTTATTGGTGCAGGTCCAGGGCGGTATTACAGGGGGAACGGGGAGCATCTTCCGCGACTTGGCCGTACGAATTAGCGGCGACGCCGCCCACATGGCGAACCTGGTGCCGGCGAAAGCCATCCCGCCGGGGACGGTGGAAGGGATGGCGAGCACGATTGTGGTGATAACAGGGGCAAGCGGGGCGCCGCATGTGCGAGGAGAACTCGCACTGATGGATTCCAAGATCACCCTTCCCGGCATCATGGAAAAACCGACTGGTGCGCCCGTCACCGTCACGTTCGAAGGCGATGTTGAGCAATCGAAGCACATGACGCTGACTCGAGTGGAGATCGCCGCTCCACCGATCCGTTTGCCGATCAAAGGCAAGATTCAACTGGGAGACAAATTCTTCATCGATGCTTCACTTGCGACCGGCACGCTGTCCTTGTCGTCGGTGCCCGAATGGATCGTCAAAGGAGGGCTCGAAGCCGGAAATCTGGAATTGTCCCTGGAGATCAAAGGCCGCGAGCGAGACTGGCATACCTGGAAAACGACGGGATGGCTCGCTCTGAGTAACGGACTGATGGTCACCAAGGGCGCGGACGGGCCGATTCATGATGTGTATGTGCGGCTGCTCCTCGCTCGCGACACGGCCGAACTGAAGCGGCTCTCATTCCGTCTTTCTGACAGCGACCTGACGATCGAGGGGACCGTGCGCAATTGGGCGACGAAGCCCGTGATGACGGCCAAGTTGGAATCCAACCAGATGGACATCGACCTGTTGATTCCGAAAGGACAGCGTGCCCCTATCCGTGACCTGCTCGAGTGGCTTGCGGCCACGAGTAAAGTGAGTGCGACGGCTTCTATTGCCCGCGGGCGGTACAAACATCTGAAATTCGGCGCGATGTCAGCACGAATGACCATTCAAGACGGCGTCCTTGATCTCGACCGGATGTCCGGACAGTCGACCAACGGGGATATTGCCGGTCGCATCGTGGTGCAACTCCCGCGCGGGGAGCCGGCGGAGGCTGAGATCGCGTTACGCGCAACCGGATTGCTGGTCGAAGATATGTATCGATTGGCGGGCTCCAAAAGCGGTGGCATCACCGGAGAGGCGCGGATTACCGGAACGGTACGAGGCCATGGGCGTAATCCTCACGGGATCTATCCCACGCTCAACGGCAGGTCCGATCTCCTGCTCGAGAACGGTCGCATCTTTAAATCAGAGGAACGTGCGATTTGGAAGATTATCAGCATTTTGAACCTGCCGGCCGTCCTGCAAGGTAAGGTCGACCTTGAGAAGGAAGGGTTGCCCTACAATAAAATCACGGCGACGGTCATGATGCGCAACGGCCTGTTCGAAACCGAGAACCTGATCATCGACAGTCCTATCGTGAAAATCACCGCCGCCGGAAATTACGATCTCCCGACCGATCAAGTCGACATGGTGTGGGCCGTGAGCCCCTTCGGCTCCTATTCCCAATTTCTCAAGACCATACCGTTGTTCGGCAGGCTGTTCGCCGGCGAACGGAAAGGCTTTGCCACCGCGATGTTTTCGGTCAAGGGCGCCCTCGAAGACCCCGAGGTCACCTATATGCCTATGAAGTCGTTTGCCACCGGCGTGACCGGGCTCGCACAGTTGGCGGTCGACTTATTGAAGAACACCGTCATGCTGCCGATCGACTTGGTCACGCCGGATGAAAATAAGACCGTCTCGAAGGACCTCATTCCGCATGAACCGGCTCAGGCCGTTCCTTGACCCTCCGCCGACCCCGTGTTAAATTCCGCCAGGCTACGCAGATCCCCTCCGGCTTCGTTTCCCGCAACGCCTACAGCGTCGAGGGTCATACAACCGGGCGGGAGGACCGTCGCGTGGAGGAGCCACGTGTTCGGCGACTACAGGTCAAGAGGTTCAGTCGTATGTCACGTTCACAGTCGCAGTCTCATAAAGCCACGGTGTTCATCGCAGCCAGCGAGATCGATTCAAACCTCTATCACGCCACAAAATTTATTGCGCCGGATCCGTTCATCTATCTGGAAATCAAGGGTGAGCGCCTGCTTATTATGAACGATCTGGAGATGGATCGGGCCAAGAGCCAGGCCGCCGTTGATCGTATATTGTCCTACTCGGAGATCGAACGACGTGCGAGAGATCATGGAGTCGCCGCACCAGGGAGTGTGGACATTGTGCATGTGGTCTTGCGCGACGCGAAGATCAAACAGGTGCTCGTTCCCGCCAATTTTCCCTACAGCCATGCCGCGCGATTGCAAGAGCTCGGGTATCAGGTGCATGCGAAACCGGACCCGTTCTACGAGCAGCGCGTCGTCAAGACCGCTGAAGAAGTCCGCCACATTGAAGAGGCCCAACGCGCGACAGAAGAGGCCGTGGCTGCTGCGCATGACCGGCTGCGGCAGGCCCTGATCAAGGAAGGGCAATTATGGCTGGATCACGAACCGTTGACATCCGAACGCATCAAGAAACTCATTAACGTGAAATTGATGGAACGCGATTGCGTGGCGCAACACACGATCGTCGCTGGCGGGGAGCAGGCCTGTGATCCCCACAACGAAGGGAGTGGTCCATTGCCGGCCCATCGCAGCATCATTTTTGATGTCTTCCCTCGATCGGCCTCGTCACGGTATTTTGCAGATATGTCGCGAACGGTTGTTCGAGGAACGCCGAGTGCCGAGCTGAAGCGGCTGTACCAGACGGTGCTCGATGCGCAGGAAGAAGCCATCGCCCAAATCAAGGATGGCGCCGATGGCATGAAGATTCACCGCGGCATCTGCGAGCGATTTGAAAAAGCCGGATACAAGACGGGGCTGGTGAACGGCCGCATGCAAGGGTACTTCCATGGCACCGGCCATGGCGTCGGACTGGATATTCATGAAGCTCCGCGCATTAGTCGCACGGGATCATTGTTGCTGGAAGGGCACGTCGTTACGGTTGAGCCGGGCCTCTATTATCCGGGACTGGGCGCCGTACGAATCGAAGACATGGTGCTCGTCACGGGCGACGGCTGCAGGAATCTTACAAATTTCCCGAAGACGTTCGAACTCGAATAGCCGGCCGTTCTATGTCCGTCCCTTGCTTTCTCGCGCTGTGCAGGAAGCGGTAGTCTGATCACCGGCACCTTGATCTCGCACTGAAGTCACACGCCGTTCCTCTCAGCCGTCCCATGTCGCACGCCTTCCGCTTCCTTGACGATATTGCCATCGCCGACATCGCTTTCGAAGCCGAAGGCGATTCCGCCGAGGAAGTCTTTGTCGGAGCGACCCGGGCGTTGCTCGAGGTCCTGGCGAATCCCGTGACCATCGCGGACTCCTGGCAGCGCCAGGTACTGAAAACGGAGGGGAATCTAGACGATCTCCTGATTGAATGGCTATCAGAAATAGTTTATTGGAAAGATGCGGCAGGTGTCGTGTTCCGCGATGCACCGCTCACCCTCCGTCGGGAGAACGGCCGGTGGACGATAAAGGCCACTCTGATCGGCGCTCCTGTCGATGGGGAGAGGCAAGAACTCCGCAACGACGTGAAAGGCATCACCAAGCACCGGTACAGGATGGAGCGCAACGGTTCGATGTGGAAGGTGACAGTGGTCGTCGATGTCTAAGAGTGGTCTCTGATGCGGTTGAATACCGACATGCGTGTGAACAGGATCGCCGACGAAGTGTGGGAAATTCCTGCCTCCGAGAAGCCGGGCATGCTGGTGCCGGCGAGGGTGTACGCCACGCAGACGATACTGCAATCGATGGATCGGGGTGTGTTTGATCAGGTCACCAACGTGGCCTGTCTGCCCGGCATCCAACGCTATGCCCTCTGCATGCCGGATGGCCATTGGGGCTACGGATTCCCGATCGGCGGCGTCGCTGCGTTTGATGTACGTCAGGGGGTCATTTCCCCCGGCGGTGTTGGCTATGACGTCAATTGCGGCATGCGCTTGATCCGGACGGATCTCTCATTAACGGACGTGCAGCCGCGCTTGGAGCAGCTGATGACCGAGCTGTTCCGCCGCGTACCTGCCGGTGTCGGCGCAGCTGGATCGGTCAGGCTCGATCGGCACGAGCTCACACGCGCCATGCTGAAAGGGGCACGATGGTGCGTCGAACGAGGCTATGGATGGCATCGGGATCTTTCGCGGATCGAAGAAGGCGGTTGCATCGGGGGAGCCGATCCCTCGACGGTGTCCGATCAGGCGGTGGGGCGTGGAATCAATCAACTGGGGACGTTAGGTTCGGGCAATCATTACCTTGAAGTACAGGTGGCATCCGATGAGAGGATTTTCGACCTCGGGACGGCCGCGGCCCTCGGAATTACCGGCCAGGATCAGATCGTCGTCATGATTCACTGTGGTTCCCGCGGCTTTGGTCATCAAGTCGCCAGCGACTATCTCAAAGTATTTGAAAAGGCGATGCGACGCTATGGTATTACCGTCAACGATCAGCAATTGGCCTGTGCCCCGTTCCATTCGCCGGAAGGGCAGGAGTATTTCGCCGCGATGAATTGTGCGGCCAACATGGCCTTTGCCAACCGGCAGGTCATTACGCATTCCGTTCGGGAGGCTTTTGCCGCCGTCTTTGCCAGGTCCGCTGAGGAACTGGGGATGGAAGTGGTGTATGACGTGGCTCACAATATCGCCAAAGTTGAACGCTATGCGGAAGGCGAATTGCTCGTGCATCGCAAGGGGGCGACGCGTGCATTTGGGCCGTCGAGCACCGATCTGGCACCCGAGTTCAGGCAGACCGGACAGCCGGTGATTTGCGGGGGGTCGATGGAAACGGGTTCGTATCTGTTGGTTGGAACGGACCGCGCCGTTCAGGAAACGTTTGGGTCGACCATGCACGGCTCGGGACGGACGATGTCAAGGGCCCAGGCAAAAAAGCAGGTACGTGGCGAGCAGCTTCAGCAACTCATGAAAGAGCGCGGCATTATGGTCAAGGCAGTGTCAATGTCCGGCCTCGCCGAGGAGGCGGGGTTTGCCTACAAGAATATCTCCCAGGTAGTCGAGACCGTCGAGGGCGCCGGCATCACCAGAAAAGTTGCGGAGCTTCGACCAGTCGGGAACATCAAAGGGTAGTTGCGGTATTTGTGTGGAGATTTTTCGGCACTGTTGGAATTTTCAAAAACAGTGGCGAATTGGCGCCGGCTTGGCACAATACGACCAGAAGTTCATCGTTGACGAGGGTGGCCACATGGAGCAGCGGAAGACCCCACGGTTTCCTGTCCGGTTCCGGAGTTCCTTCACATCGTTGAATATTGTCGGAGGAGACGGCAACATTACCGACCTCTCACTTCGCGGATGCCGCGTGGAAAGTCATACGCCAGTCAGGGCCGGGACCTCTTTGGAGCTGCGCGTGCATATATCGGAAGACGAGCCGCCCTTGAAGGTTCAAGAAGGGGTGGTCCGCTGGTGCCGTGCGCAGCAATTCGGCCTGGAATTCGTCACCTTGGATCCTGAACAATGGGCGCGCCTGCAGCATACCGTGACGCAGCTCGAGCTGCATCCCTACCAAAAAGAGCCGGCTAAAGATCCCTCCGAAGCCGCATAACATCCTTAACCGCCATCCGCTTGAACGGTGAGGGCGGGTCATTCGACCTGGGAGTGCTCCCAAGCGGACACCACAGGATATATGTGCGTGCAGAGCCCCTCTGTGGATGAATCGTCAAAGATTGCTGAGGCCGTGGGTGAGGGCGTAGCGCGCCAACTCGACGGTTGATTGAAGCTGCAGCTGCCGCATCATTCGTCCCTTGTGGAACTCCACGGTTTTCGACGTGATGTGCAACATACGGCCGATCTCTTTGGCGGTATAGCCGGCTGCGACCAGTCGTAAAATTTGGCGCTGGCGATCGGTAAGCGACCGCATGTCTGCCTCGCGTGTGGCAGGTGGCTGCGCCTCTGGCTGATGCAAGGCGGAGAACAACTCCGGAGAGATGTATTGTTTGCCCCCGAGGACGGTTTCAATGGCGCGCGAGAGTTCTTCCCAACCGGACCGCTTGAGCACATAACCCGATGCGCCAATCCGTAACGCCTCCTCCACATACGGTGTATCGCCATACATGGAGACATAGAGCAGTTTGACGTTCGGCTGCCGTTCACGCAGCCGTTGCCCCGCTTGCAAACCATTGAGGATCGGCATCGCGACATCCATAAGCACGAGATCCGGCTGTAACCGCTGCGCGGCGCTGACGACCGAGTGTCCATCCTGTACGATACCGACGAGATCGTAATGCCGTTCCAGAAGATGCCGCAGTCCATCGAGGAGCAGCATGTGATCGTCAGCGAGTAAGATGCGTGGTTTCGACATGCGAAATTCCTGTGAGCGGGATTGACACGGACAAGCGGGTGCCGCTGCCAGGGTCGCTGGTGAGGGTCAATGTTCCCTCCATAAGGCGCACGCGTTCCCCCATACTGATCAATCCCAAGCCGCGCTGCATCGTGTTCCTGTCTTGAGGAACAAGCCCCCGACCGTTGTCCTCGATCCGCAACATGACACTGTCGTCTTGACAGGAGAGCGCAAGTACGACGGTGGTCGCACCGGCATGTTTCGCGACATTTCGCAGCGCTTCTTGAGCAACACGGAAGAGGCATTCCGCCAAATGCCGGTCCAAAGGCCTCTGGAAATCTTCCAAAGTCAGATGGACTGGAATGTGTTCCCGTTGCTCGAATTCGTGCGCGCATCCTCGAAGAGCGCTGGCGATGCCGAGGTCCTCCAGGACCGAGGGATGAAGCCGGTGGGCAACCTCGCGCAGATGATCCGACAACTCGACGACCTCGTTTTTGACCACCTGTAGTACTGTTCGGGCGGCGGGAGGCAGTTCAGGCATCTGTTGCAACCGATCGTCGATTTCAAACGCCAAACTGATCACCCGTTGATTGACTTCATCGTGCAACTCGCGCGCAATCCGTCGCCGCTCATCATCCTGTGCTGAGAGCAATTGCGCCGTAAGTTGGCGTAGCTGGGCTTGGCTCACCTCCAAGGAACGGCGGTTGGCCTCCATCTTCTGCTCGATGTGCATTTTTTCGGTGACGTCTTGCCCGATCCAGGCATACAGGCCGTTGCCCTCGGCGCTGTATCCGATAAAAGATATCGCCGAGGTCATGATGCGCTCCGAGAGAGCCGTCACCGGCGTCAACGGAATCTGGTAATTCACGTGCACAGTTTTGCCGGTTCGACGGGCCGCTTCGAGATGCGGCATCCAGAACGTCGGCGCGTCAGACGCCCATCGCAAGGCCGGGGGGAGAAGGACTGATCTCTTGTCGGTGCCGTCGCCTGCGCTCGTAGCCGCGCGATTGGTGATCACCATGACCGGGCGGTCCTCGATCACTTCGACGACTCCCATCATCAAATCCGTGGAGTTGAAAAAGCTTTGAAGTGTGGTCTCGCTTTGGCGGAGCGCTGCAGTCCGGGCTGCGACGACGGCTTCCAACTCCCCCGTGGCGTATTTTTGCTTGGTATGCCAGATGATCGTGGCTGTCATCCAACAGGCCAGAACGATCAATAATCGGTTGAACAGTCCGAGTTGTAGCGAGACGACAGGCAACGACCAATTTGTCCAGATGCCGGCGAACGTGAGGCCGGTTGAAGAAGCGGCCATCAAGAACGGCGCCAGTGGATGGCGGACTCGTGCGGTGATCGTGATCGGGATCAGGTAAAGGGCTGGAACGACAAATCCGAGCGGGAAAACAATGTCGAGGACAAAGACGGCGCTGGTGATACCGGCGATCGCGGCGATTAACCATCGCTGCGACCCTGTCTCTATGACGCCTGACGAGTTCATAGCTGTCAGGGAATGGGGATGCCCGCAGAATGCGTTGGCCTGATTATAGGGGGTTTGCCGAAAAAGGAGAAAGGGAAAAAGGAGCTAATGGATGTATCTAGCAATACTACTAGAAGCCCTGATAGACATGATGACTCCAAATGCAAAAATAACTAGCGATTCCAAGCCGTTTTGGTAGGCTGTGGCTACCCCACAAGAAAAGCCTCAATTCACAATTAGCTCATGAAATCCGGCGACTCTGAGCATGCAAAGGAGTGCACGGAGCAGGAGCGTGGGGAAGAGCAGCCTGAGGCGATCGGACAAATACTTACAATGATTTCATAGGGAGTCTCGGTGACGGCAGGACGTGATATTGCGTGTCTGACTCCGTGGGGAGACTCGAGGGAACATCCACATGGATAACAGGGAGAGGCCTGCCATCGTTCTGGTGGCAGACGACGACAAAGCCGTTAGGCAGTTCGTCCGCACGGCCATTGAGCAAATGGGGCTGGAGGTCTGTGAGGCTTCGAGCGGCGCAGAGGTGCTCGAGCAATTTGCCCTTCGGCATCCTGACGTCATTGTGCTGGATGTCACGATGCCGGTGATGGACGGGTTTGCTGCCTGTTCGAAGCTGCGCGCGGAGGCCAGCGGCGGCCAGGTCCCAATTTTGATGATGACCGGCTTCGGGGATACTGATGCAATTGCCAGGGCTTATGAGCATGGTGCGACCGACTTTATCGCCAAGCCGCTTAATCCAACGATTCTGAGCCAGCGAATACGGTATCTCTTGCGCGGGAGTCAGACCTTGAGAGCGTTGCTGCGAAGTGAAGCGAGGCTGGGTCTCGCCCAGCGGATTGCGAAAATCGGCAACTGGGAATGGCAGCCGGAGAGTGGAAGATTCTCAGCGTCCTACGAACTGTGCCGGCTGATGGGCATCCGGCCGCAAGATTTTGGCGGGACGCTGGGCGCCTTCCTGCAAGCCGTCGATAGCGAGGACCGTGAACGGGTCCATCACGCGCTCACACATATTCTTAGCGAGCGAACGCCGTGCGATATCGATCACCGGATCGTGCTGCCGAATGGAAGTGAGTTCACCGTCAACTTACAGGCCGAGGCGGTCTTCGATGAGCAATTGAAAGCCTTGACTATCGTAGGAACCGCACAGGACATCAGCGAGCGCAAACGGTCCGAGCGTGAAATCCACCGGCTGGCGTATTTTGACAGCCTGACAGGCCTCCCTAATCGGGTGCTGTTCAAGGATCGCGTGACGCAGGCTATCGCTCATGCCCGCCGCTACCAATACAATTTAGCGCTTCTCTTTCTGGATCTGGACCGCTTCAAGGCCACCAATGACACGTTAGGGCATCACATCGGCGATTTGCTGCTCAAGCACGTTGCGGACCGCCTCATGGATTCGGTTCGTCACAGCGATTCCATCGGTCGAACGACCGAGACCGATCGCAATCATGAGCTGGCACGTCTGGGTGGGGACGAGTTCACGGTACTCTTGACGAATCTGCGGGATGTCCAGGACGCGGGCAAAGTGGCCAAACGGATCCTCGAAGCCTTGGCTCGTCCGTTCTTCATCAACGGACATGAAATTTTCGTGACGGTGAGCATCGGAATCGCCATCTTTCCGACCGACGGCGATTCCGTGGATATCCTGCTCAG
>DASTJX010000272.1:0-4454 GCA_035716265.1 Nitrospira sp. | reverse complement strand
AACCACACGCGATCCCGGATGCACGAGGACAAAATCAGCACGTTTGAGGGCCAGGTGTCGCAGCACCTTGATCCGCGCGTCGCCTTCCGCTTCTACCATGAGAAATTTCCAGAGGGGAACTTGAGCGAACACGAGGTAACGGTCCTCGACGGCGAGTCGAATGAGATTGTAGAGAAGTAACTCCTTCTCGGCCAGCAGCGGCTGGGGCCGCAATACGACACCCAGCGGAAGAGTAAAAGGTCCCGCGCGATGTGCCTTACCTGACCATCCGGAAACAATCCGCCACAACAGGAACACCAGCACGGCAGCAATGAGTGCAATGAAGGCCGTATCGATCGCAGCTTGCCTCATGAGCGAAAATGTTTCATCCATCCCGGGGCGGCCGGCACGATCGCACCTAACAGCACAGGATGCTTCGCTCCGGTCACCGAAGGGATGTTGCCGGACTGGCTTGTCACCGTCTGATACGCAAGCACGGCAAAAGCCACCGCTTCGAATGCTTTGCTGTCCCATCCCAACGAGTCAAAGGTGGTGACCGGAACGGGCGCAAACACTGCGGTCACATGATCCATGACGGCCCGATTGCGTACCCCGCCGCCGCCGACCACCACTTCATCGATAGTGCCTTTGATCCATCGACGGGCCGTGCCGATTGCCTTCGCAGTCCATACACTGCAGGTCGCCAGGAGATCCTCGATTGACAGACCTCGTTGTTTTTGGACTGAGACGAGTTCATCAATAAGTGACGGGCCAAAGGCTTCTCGGCCTGTTGATTTCGGCGGACGGCGGGAAAGAAAGGGATGGGCAAGCAGTTTCCCAAGCAATCGCGGGTCCGCTCGCCCTTTCAGGGCCAGCTTGCCGTCCCGGTCCATCGCGACCCGTCCATTGGTCGCTCGGCTGACCAGGCCATCCAACACCATGTTGGCCGGACCGGTATCGAACGCCAGCACCCCGCTCCATTCCCCTCCACGAGGAACGTAGGTGACGTTGCTGATCCCGCCCAGATTGACGATCAGCCGCGAGCGCTGCGCATGTCTCAACAACAAGGCATGGGCTGCCGGGGTGAGCGGCGCGCCTTGCCCTCCCGCCGCCATATCGCGCGGCCGAAAGTTTGCCACGGTGGTGATTCCCGTCCGTTCGGCGATGACGGCCGGCTCCGCTATCTGAAGCGTTGAGCGAATTGCGCCGGCGCCGGCCGCATGAATTCCCTGAGGAAGATGATGCACGGTTTGACCGTGCGAGCCGATCACCGCGATGTCCGCCGGGCTCAACTTCGCTTGGCGAATTACGCTTAGCGCGGCATCGGCAAACCATTCGCCCAGCAGGGCGTTGAGGTGACAAATTTCTGCGACCGTTCCCGAGACGGATGCAGCGAGAATCCGTTGTTGAAGCGATCGAGGGTAGGCCAGGGTCTGCGCGGCGAGTGCCCTGGCGCGGAGCGTCGGCCCTCGACCAGACACTTCTACAAGCGCCGCATCGACGCCATCGCCGGACGTCCCAGACATCAGACCGACAATTTTCATCCGTTTCCTCTCCGTTGCACCGTGGGACCGCTACGCTAATAGAACTCCCGCGCCTGGTCAAGCCTCACACAGATACATTGAGGCGTGCGGACGCGTTGACATCGAAGAAACCTCGATGCTACGGTCCCCGCCCATGTTCTCCGGTCCTTTCTTGAAGTGGGCCTGCGCAATCCTGGCGACTTCCTGCCTGACGTGCAGTGCTTTCGTCGCGGTCGCGGCGTCTTCCGAGCCCATGAACGTGGTCGTCACGGTTCCGGTCCTGAAGGATCTGGCCGAGCAAGTGGGAGGACCGTATATCCGCGTCACTTCACTGTTGAAAGGCTATGAGAATGAACACACCTACTCGCCGAAACCGAGCGATCTCATCGCCGTTCGAAAGGCCAGGCTGTTGTTTGAAGTCGGTTTAGGACTCGAAGTGTGGGTGGCCAATCTCGTGAAGAACGCCGGCAGTGCCTCTCTGACGACGATCACCACCTCGAAAGGGATTGGCGTAATACGGGACGACCAGGAGCCTATCCCGACGCACCACAGCGTGGCACATGAACAGGGAAATCCCCATGTTTGGATGGACCCCGAGAACGCCGCGACAATGCTGCGGCACATCACCGACGCACTGGTCGAAGTGGACCCGGACCATGCACAAGAGTTTCTTCAGAATCAGGCCGCCTACCTCAATCGCTTGGATCGCATCCGGGCCGAGCTGAGCGAGCGCGTCCGGAAGTTGCCAGACAGGCGTTTCGTGGCGCATCATCCCGCCTGGCCTTACTTTGCCAGACGTTTCGGTTTTCAGATCGCGGGAACCATTCAAGCACAGTCAGGCAGCGAACCTTCGGCCATTCACATTCAACATCTTATTTCGACCATAAAAAAACAGGGGATTAGGGCGGTCGTATCCGAAATCCAACTGAGCCAGAAGCTTCCCGAGCTCTTGGCGAAAGAAACGGGGGTCAGGATCGTTGTGCTCACGACGCTTCCCGGCGGTCTTCCCCAAACGGAGACCTATCTCGACATGCTCCGTTATAATGTGCTCCAATTGGCCAACGCGCTCGAGGCCGCTTGATCTCGGCCGACCGGTGGAATCGTTGCCCGGAGCGCCGGAGGGACACACCTCCCGTGTCAGCATCCTCAGACCCTATCATCCAATTTGACCACGCCACATTCGGATTTCCTGGCGTCATCGCCTTGAAGGATCTTTCTCTTGCAATTCAAGCAGGGGAGTTCATCGGGGTGATTGGACCGAATGGTTCAGGAAAGACCACTCTCTGCAAAGCCGTTCTCGGCCTGATGGCACCCGTTGAGGGAAACCTTCGCATCTTCGATTGCGCGTGTGATGAGCTGCGTTGTCACCATCGTGCGAGGATCGGATATTTGCCACAGAAGGGCGTCGTGGACCGGAATTTCCCCGTGACGGTGCTTGAGACGGTAATGATGGGACGTTATGGAGCAATCGGGTTACTCAAACGGCCAGGAACGACCGATCGTCTGATCGCCATGGAAGCGCTTGCCCACGTCGGCATGGAACGGCACAAAGATGCGGCGTTGGGCCATTTGTCCGGAGGACAGCAACAGCGGGTCTTCATTGCCCGTGCTCTCGCGCAGCGTCCACAGGTGTTGCTGCTCGACGAGCCGACCACAGGCCTCGACATGACGACTCAACACAATGTGATTGAACTGATTGAGCACCTTCACCAGGAGTTGCGCCTCACCGTCCTGCTTATCACCCACGATATCAACATGATTCGCTCACGAGTGGATCGCTTGATCCTGTTGAAGACCCGCCTTTATGCCGCCGGTCCGCCGGCCGAGGTGCTCAAACCCGACATCCTCCGCGAAGTGTACGGCAAAGACCTCGTCATCACCGACAAGGATCTGATCATTGTCGAAGACTACCATCACCACCATCACTAAGGATCCATAGGAAGTCTGTGCTGGAACTCCTCTCTTACGACTTCATGCAGCGCTCTTTGCTCGCCGCGGCGATGGTCGGAGGGCTCTGCTCGGTTGTCGGCGTCTTTGTCGTCTTGCGCGGGCTCGCTTTCGTCGGGGCGGGGACGGCCCATGCTGCATTTGCGGGCGTGGCCTTGGCCTATTTGATTGACTGGCCGCCGTTGCTGCTCGCCATTCTTTTCGGACTCGTCACCGTCTGGATCACAGGCTGGGTCGAAGAGAAAGGTACGATGAAGCTGGATGTGTCGATCGGGATTTTGTATACCACGACGATGGCACTGGCGATCCTCTTCATCGGCTTGATGAAAACGTACAATGCCGAGGTCTATGGGTACCTATTCGGGAACGTCCTCTCCGTGACTGCTGAGGAACTGCAAATCATCTCTGTATTGAGCATTGTCGTGCTGGGCATCATTCTGTTGTTTTCCAAGGAACTGTATTTCATTGCGTTCGATCAGGAAATGGCCGAAGCGTCGGGCGTGCCGGCCAGGATGATCTTTTTCATGCTGCTGACTCTCGTTGCCCTCACGGTGGTGGTGTCGCTCAAAACTGTTGGTGCAATTTTGGTATTTGCCATGGTGCTCATCCCGGCATCGACCGCCTACCAGCTGACACATAGTCTCTCGACGCTGACATGGTATTCCGTGATACTTGGAATCACGTGCGCGGTAGGAGGCGTGTTGCTGTCGGCGGCATGGGACATCCCGTCAGGGCCGGCGATCGTGCTCCTGTCCACCTTCCTGTTTTTCCTGTCGGTGCTCCTCTCGCCCAAACGGCTACGTCATTCCATTGGCAGCGTGTAAAGAGCAGCTGCCAGTGAAAATTTACTTGCCTTTGGACTCGGATTGAACGAGGCTTGATTTTACGTAGCTGAAAGGAGATAAGTAGGTACATTCGTCATCGTCATTCTATGACAGGAGGTGCTATGAGGTCGGTGATACAGCGAAGGTTGAACGGGATGCGTATCCCAATGAGCGTCTTGTC
>DASTJX010000271.1:0-3376 GCA_035716265.1 Nitrospira sp. | reverse complement strand
CGTCTATTTCAGGCATGCGAAGGTCCAACACGACCGCGTCAATACGTTGCCGGTGACAGGACATCAACCCCGCTCGACCATTCTCTGCCACAATGACTTCATACCCTCTTCCCTCCAAGACAGCACTTATCAGGC
Source organism: Nitrospira sp. (assembly GCA_035716265.1). Lineage (GTDB taxonomy): Bacteria > Nitrospirota > Nitrospiria > Nitrospirales > Nitrospiraceae > Nitrospira_C. The sequence continues at coordinate 3,241 of DASTJX010000271.1, read as the reverse complement.
CACGGTCTTGGGCATCGTCATCTATGACGAGAATCTTGGCCATGTGCGCCTCTCATATCCACGTGTCATATCATTCGTCCTTGGACAGAATAGCAGCCTTCGAGTGTTTCACCTAGAAAAGTTGAAGTTGAGCGAGCGCCCACCATGCTCTGAACATCCGCCCGGCCGGATGGGCGGGACACGACCTGGCAAGGCAGCGGCCTCAAGGCCTAACCTCGCACTGGTCGGCGAATGATACGGCGTGACTTCATCTGCACAGGGGAGGCAGAATACGGCTTCAATGACCAGGAGACGTGATCATGAAGATGCTGACCATTGTATGTCGAGAGCAGTTCGAAGAAGAGGTGCTTGCCGTTTTCAGCAATTTGAAGATTTCAGGGTACACGGTGGTGCACGGGGTGGGAGGCAGCGGCGAAACCGGCGCCGTCTCGGTCACGCACACATCGTATGATCACAACAAGCTGATCCTTGTGGCGCTCGACGATGACCGGATGGACCTCCTCGTCAAAGGTGTGAAGCAATTGCTAGCCAGGCTGGTCGAAGAACGGTTCGGGGATCCGGTTCCGCTCAAGGCCTTCGTCCAGCCTTGCGAACCAGTCCTTTTGTAGCCCAAGGGATGGCTTCAAGCAGCATCGCTTACCCGCGTCGTGCACTCCCAGAGTATTTACTAGCGTTGTCTCCCTACGCGAATGGGGCCAACGTGGATCAAAAAGCCACACAATTATGTGAGATTCCGCCCACAGCATCTCCTTCCCCTATGAAAAGACTTCTACATGAAATTTGGCATTCAAGTTGCCTTTACAGAACCATGTGGGCAGAAGGAGGAGGGTACTATGTCCTGCATGACTGCATGTCGTACCGCTCTCACTGCGATGACTCTCGGTGTGGTGAGTCTGCTGTTTCCCTTCACGATCCAGGCGCAGCTTCAATCCGGAATTCCAAAAACGGTGACAGGGCAGGTGGCTGCGGTGGAGGGAGAGTTTCACATGACGAAGGATTATCGGGGCGAAGACATTCTCAAGATGATCGATAAATCCTATATCGTCACCACTCCGACAGGCCAACAAATCGAGTTGAAGGTCACTCGCGAGACAAAAGTCCCCACGCGAGCGAATCCCGGGGATCTCATCGAAGCCAAAATCACGGAGAAAGGCCAGACTCTGTCAGTCAAGCTGATAGGGGAGGGCGACTCTCGATAAGCCTCTGCTCTTCGCAATGAGCGCTCCTCGCGCCGCCTCTTGTGCGCAGAGCGCAGGAGACCAACTGTTCCATCCGGGCGCTCCTGCACTCTGAGCAGGTGATCTCACGAAGCTCGTGCTCGCTCAGGCCTGGACAGGTTACTTGTTCTTGCGAGACGGTCGTACTTCGTGTACCTTCCCGACCAGTTTTCCGATTCAACAAGACCATCATCTCCTGACGCTTCTGTTACGTGTTGCGCAATCCAGTTCGCGCTGCCGCACCGGGCATGCATTGGTCAAACCCTTCGATGGCCAATGCTAACCGGTCGAGATGACAATAGACATGGACAGGCATTTCATCGATCGACTTTGAACGATGCATTTCCTCTCCCGCGAGGCCACCATTGCCAGAGCCGGATTCAACCGTTGGCTGGTTCCACCCGCCGCCATCGCCGTGCACATGTGCATCGGGGAGGTGTATGGGTTCAGCGTCTTCAACGTGCCGCTGACACAGACCGGCGCCGGCTGGACCATTCCCGAGGTGGGCTGGATTTACTCCATCGCGCTGTTCATGCTCGGCGTGTCGGCGGCGGTGTTCGGGAAGTGGGTGGAACGCAGCGGACCGCGCAAGACGATGGCGGCCAGTTGCGCCTGCTTCTGCGGCGGCCTGCTCATCTCGGCCATCGGTGTGAAGCTGCAGATACTGTGGCTCCTGTACATCGGGTACGGCATTGTCGGCGGCATCGGCCTTGGGCTTGGCTACATCTCGCCCGTGTCGACACTGATCAAATGGTTCCCCGACCGGCCCGGCATGTCCACGGGGATGGCGATCATGGGATTCGGCGGCGGCGCGCTCATCGGCGCGCCTCTCGGCGTGAAACTGATGGACCATTTCAAATCAGCCGCCTCCGTCGGGGTCGCCGAGGCCTTCGTCGCCATGGCCTGTCTGTATGCGGTCTACATGCTGTTCGGCGCACTCATCGTCCGCGTCCCACCCGAGGGCTGGAAGCCGAAGGGCTGGGAACCCGACATTCATCTCACACCGATGATGACCAGGGCCAACGTCGGGGTGGATCGGGCGTGGAAGACCCCGCAGTTCTGGTGTCTCTGGGTTGTGCTCTGCATGAACGTCAGCGCCGGCATCGGTATTCTCGGGCAGGCATCAAAGATGTGTTCCGACATGTTCGGCGTCAGCGCGGCCGTCGGTGGCGGCTTTGCGGGTCTGCTGAGCCTCTTCAATATGGGTGGCCGCTTCGTGTGGTCATCGGTGTCCGACTATACCGGGCGCAAGACGGTCTATAGCATGTACTTCATCCTCGGAGCGCTCTTGTATTGCGTCGTGCCGTGGACGCAGCACATCCAGAACAAAGCGCTGTTCGTCGCCGTGACGGCCATCATCATCAGCATGTATGGCGGCGGCTTTGCCACCATCCCCGCCTATTTGCGAGACCTGTTCGGCACCTACCAGGTTGGCGCGATTCATGGGCGCCTCATCACCGCCTGGTCCGTCGCCGCGCTGATCGGCCCCAACCTCGTCAATTACATCTCTACGGCTAAGATCGAAGCCGGAGTGCCCAGAGCCGAGGCCTACAACTCCACCATGTTCATCATGGCCGGCCTTCTGGTGATCGGCCTCATTGCCAATCTGCTCGTGCGACCGGTGGATGCGAAATACCACGTTATTGAAGCGCCCAAGGTCTAAACGCATGAAAATCCTCGCTCTCGCCATCGCCTGGATGTTGATCGCCGTGCCGCTGGGCTGGGGCGTGTATCAGTCGGTGCAGAAGTCGATGCCTCTTTTCCACGGGCAATCAGCGCCTGCTGCGCCAAGCACACAAACGCCATGAAATTCAGGACAAGCAACTTGTGTGGGCGTCACGATTGTCGTTCACTCTGTGACCGGGTTTGTCAGCATCATTTTACTGACGCCAGAGGCGCTGATCGGCGGTAGATGCGTGGATGTCTGCAGCCAGGAACTCGGCGACGGCCAACTGACGCAAGCCATTCGGACGGTGCTGCAGAATTGCGGCTTCTCCGTCTCGCTGCAGCCGGTGTTGCGCGGG
>DASTJX010000270.1:0-8726 GCA_035716265.1 Nitrospira sp. | reverse complement strand
TCACCTTGTCCTCTTCGAACAACTCTTCCATCTCTTCCGCGATCATGTCGCGGTCGTTCGGGACAGAGATGAGCGGGATCTCCTTGCGGGCTTTCGGCTGCTCAGGCTCTTCGGATGGTTTGGGTTGTTTTGGCTGCTCACTCATCAGTAGAGTATACACCAGGCTCATAGCAGGATGTTGAAAAAGTCGCACAGAACCAGTATGAACGTTCTGCGAAGTTATTCGAAGGCTTCGAGGGACGATTTCTCGGCGAAAGGCCGCTTGCAACCGCCGCAGGTCACAAAGTAGATCGACTCGCGGACCGACATCGTTGCGCGAAAATCCAGGCTCACCCCTCGGTGCTTGCAGACCGTACAGGAGATCTCTCGTAGACGGTAGGGCACATCAGGCTGGGTGCGGAGATAGAACTCCATGTCGGTATAGACAGGGAAGCTGTAAAAGCATTTCTTACATATTCCGCGCCATTCGCCGTCGGCCTGCATAAACCGCTGATCGATGCCGAAGCTCGATCCTTTGCAGACGGCGCATTGGACGGATGTTAATCGGTCTTCAACCTCTTGAACCGTGGGGGGCGGCATTGGATTTCTCCTGTTCCAGAGTATACGTTCGGGAAAACTTGACTGCAACCGGTGCTCAAGCTTTCTGCTTGACCTCCAAGCGGGCCTCTCTACTCTAATAGTGTACTGACACCCATGTATCAAATTACCGATACGCTGTATGTGGGAAATATCCTGGAAGCGGAGCGGCCACCGGCACACATTGATGCGGTGCTTCTTGTTGCCGAGGAATTTACCCCGAATGCGCCAGCCGGGGTCATCTATGAGAGAATTCCGCTGAAAGAGTTCGGGGAGGCGAAGCCGGCTTCCCTGATTCAGGCCATTGACTGGATTGCCCGCCATCATCCGGACAAGCATGTGCTGGTCTGCTGCAGGGCCGGCATGGGCCGTTCGGTATCCGTTGTCATGGCCTATCTCTGTTGCGTCCAGAAAATGGAGTACCCGGATGTCTTTCAACTGATCATGAGCCGCAGGCCAGGAGCCTGTCCGCTTCCCAACATCCAAACAACCATCAAGCAGGTTCATGAACTCCGACAAGCCCGGCGCAGTTAGATCGGAATACGCCCCGTTGCTTTTCTCACAGCCAATGGTCTAATCACAGACATGCCCGAACTTCCCGAAGCCGAAGTCGTCGCCCGGCAGATTCGCCACCGCTTGGTTGGGGCCGAGTTGACGGGCATGTGGTTTGGTCGATCCGATATCGTTCGTGAAGGCTATCGCGAACGCAATTGGTATGCGGGCGCAGTGTTACGTGCCGTCGAGCGGTTCGGTAAGAGTGTGGTGTTGCGGTTGGAATCCCAGCGAGAGACCCGGTATATCGTGGCCGAACTGGGGATGACGGGCTTGCTGCTTTTTCCAGCCGTCCAGACGAGATATCCGCAGCACATCCATGTGCGTTTCACCTTTACGGGAGGCGCTGAGTCGGAGCTCCGGTATTGGAACCCACGCCGGTTCGGGCGGATCTCATTGTTCGACCAATCGGGACTCGAACACTATCTTGCTCGGCGGTTCGGATGCGATCCCTTGACCGTCACCTCCGAAAAGTTTCTCACGATCATCAAAGGACGCTCAGTGCGCTTGAAGGCGCTCATGATGCATCAGCAGGTCATCGCAGGAATCGGGAACATCTATGCGAACGAGATTCTGTTCCGTGCACGGTTGCACCCCGACGTTCGGGCGAACCGTCTTTCCGTTGCCAAGGTCGAGGAACTGTTCCGGATCACGCGCGAGGTGCTTCTTGAAGCGATTTCCTACGGCGGCTCGAGCGTGCGGGATTTCTTTGCTCCGGACGGCAGCGAAGGGCGCTTTAAGGGCCGACATCTGGTCTATGGAAAAGAGGGGCTCCCGTGCCCGAACGACTGCGGTCGAGTGATCAGACGTCTTCAGAGCGAACGGAGCTCATTTATCTGTCCGGCCTGCCAAGCACGCACGCCTCGTCGACAGCGTCACTCATCTCCGGCTAAGAATAACAGCTACTTAGAGCGATCCCTCACCACTGCCTAAACCCCTAGGCCTTTTGATCCCTCATCGCTTAGTTCCTCTGGTGTATTGAGTCATCTCAGCGGTTTCGCTACAATCCGTCTCCCTTTACATCGACCTTCGTACTCCAAGGAGCGACGCCATGGCTAAGGTGCTGGAAGGTCCCGGTATGGGACTGATGAAGAAATGGGGCATTCATGTTCCCAACTACGCAGTCGTCACTTCAGCGGAGGAGCTCACCAAGCTCGGCCACGCCAACGATTGGATGAAACACACGAAACTGGTAGTCAAGGCGCATGAAGCTCTGGGCTCACGCTTTAAGCTTGGTCTCGTGAAGGTCGGCCTCGATCTCAGCGCCGCGATTGCCGCCACAAAGGAAATGATTGGCCGCCAAGTCGGCAGCATCACCGTCTCACAAGTCATCGTCTCAGAGATGGTCCCTCACAAGGAAGAATACTATTGCGCCGTGAAATCCACCCGTGAAGGCAGCGAAGTCCTCGTAGCCAATTGCGGAGGCATCGAAGTCGAATCGAACTGGGACCGAGTGAAGCGCCTGTGTCTGGAGGTGGGCCAGCAACCCACCGCGGAAGGCTTGGAGAAGCTGGTCAAGGATGCCGGATTTACCGGCCCGCTCAGCAAGAAGATGGCCGACTTCGCCGCCAAGATGTTCACCTGTTTCGACAACGAAGACGCCCAATACCTTGAAGTGAATCCTGTAGTCACCCGTGAAAGTGACGGCGAATTGGTGGCCCTGGATGCCGTGACGCTCCTGGATGGGGATGCCAAATTCCGCCATCCGGATTGGAATTTCCAATTTGCAGCAGAATTCGGCCGGGCCTACAGTAAGGATGAGATGGAAGTCATGGCCGTCGACAGCAAAATCAAGGGCTCGGTAAAATTCATCGAAATTCCGGGCGGCGATACCGCGATGCTTCCGGCCGGAGGCGGTGCCAGTGTGTATTACTCGGACGCAGTGGTGGCGCGCGGAGGCAAGTTAGCCAATTATGCCGAGTATTCCGGCGATCCCCCCGACTGGGCCGTCGAAGTGCTGACCGAGAAAGTCTGCTCCCTGCCCGGCATCAAGAACATCATCGTGGGCGGCGCCATCGCCAATTTTACGGACGTGAAGAAGACCTTCGGCGGCATTATCAACGGCTTCCGCAAGGCGAAGTCGGACGGCAAACTGAAGAACGTGCGGATTTGGGTGCGCCGCGGCGGCCCTCGCGAGAAGGAAGGCCTCGATGCTATGCGGGCGCTGAAGGACGAAGGATTCGACATAAACGTCTTCGACCGCAACACCCCGCTGACGGACATCGTCGATAAGGCGCTTCACAAACAGTAACGAAGGCTGGGACGGCCTGAGGCCAGGAGCATTCGCTTGGCTCCCGGTCTCGGTATTCAGTTGCGATGGAATAAAGGGAGATTCCGATGAGCATTCTGGCTAACAAGGACACCCGCGTCGTCATTCAGGGCGGGCAGGCCGGTGTGAACGCTGCACGACGTATGGCGGAATTCTGCTATCTGATCAAGCGGCCGCTCAACGTCGAAGCGTTCGTCTATCCGCCGGATGCCGGCAAAACCAACGAAGTTCCATACGGCAGCGGGCTTATCGCCATCCCTGTCTACAAGACCATCGCCGAAGCGACCAAGAATCATCCCACGATCAACACGAGCCTGGTTTACATCGGCGCGGACCGTGCGATGAAGGGCGGCATGGAAGCCCTGGACGACCCGCACATCAAGGTCGTGTCGATGATCACCGAAGGTGTACCGGAGAAGGACGCGAAGCTGCTGGGAACGCATGCACGGAAACTCGGCAAGGTATTTAACGGGCCGTCTTCCATCGGGATCATCTCGGCCGGTGCCTGTCGACTGGGCGTGATCGGCGGTGCGTTTGACAACCTGGTACTCTCGAAACTCTATCGCGAAGGGTCCTTCGGCGTCGTCACAAAATCAGGCGGCCTTTCCAACGAGATCATCTGGATCTGTTCACAGTTTGCCGACGGCATCACAACCGCAATCGGCATCGGCGGCGACGCGTATCCCGGTACCGACTACGTGAGTTATCTGGAGATGTTCGAAAACGATCCGCAGACGAAAGCCGTCGTGATCGTCGGCGAGATGGGGGGCGATCTCGAGGAGAGGGCGGCGGAGTGGTACGGCGCGAAAAAGCGCCGCATCAAACTGATCGGTGTCGTGTCCGGCTTCTGCCAGGAAAGTTTACCGAAAGGCATGAAATTCGGACATGCAGGCGCCAAGGAAGGGATGAAAGGCGAGGGCTCGGCCCGCTCGAAGTCCGATGCACTCAAGAAGGCGGGGGCTCTCGTGCCGCCGACTTTCGGCGCGCTGGGTCCTGCGATCAAGGAGACGTACCAGGAGCTGCTGAAGTCAGGTCAGGTCAAGGAACCGGTGGAGCCGGCAGTGTTGCCAAAACTGCCGAAGTCGGTCGAAGAGGCCATGAAAGCGGACGAAGTGATGGTTGCGCCGCTTATCCGGACGACCATCAGCGACGATCGTGGCGACGAACCGTGCTACGACGGATATCCGGCTTCGGAACTGATCAACAAAGGCTACGAGATTCCGCATGTCATCGGCTTGCTCTGGGACAAGCGGCTCATCTCAAAACAGGAAGCGGAAATCATCAAGCGCATCATGATGTTGTCGGCCGATCATGGCCCCTGCGTGAGCGGGGCCTATGCGACGATCCTGGCGGCCTGCGCCGGAATCGGGCTGTCCCAATCCGTGGCCGCAGGCCTCATCATGATCGGCCCGCGTTTCGGTGGGGCAGTGACCGACGCCGGTCGCTGGTTCAAGTACGCCGTCGACAACAAAATGAACGTGGACGAATTTCTGGGCTATATGAAGAAACATGTGGGTCCGGTCCCCGGGATCGGGCACCGAGTGAAAAGCCTGCGTAATCCGGACAAGCGCGTCAAAGAGCTCGTTGGCTACGTCAAGAGTCTCAACATGAAGACGCCTTGCCTTGATTTTGCTTTGCAGGTGGAGCAGGTCACGGCCGCGAAGAAGGACAATCTCATTTTGAATGTGGACGGCACCATGGCGGCCGTCTTGGTCGATCTCGGCTTCCCCGTGGACAGTCTGAACGGCTTCTTTATTCTGTCGAGGACGATCGGATTAATCGGCCATTGGGTCGATCAGAAGCGCCAGGACAGCCGGTTGATTCGGCTGTTTGATTATCTCGTCAACTATGCGGCGCCCAAACGAAGAGAAGTGCCGCCATTGAAATAAGTGTTGAGGCGGCACGAGTGAGCAGCTGAACGAGTTCAGAATGCGCGATTCGAAACTCCACATTCCACATTGAGGATGTCATCATGTCGATGGACCTTGCGAAAAAACTTTATGCCAAAATGCCAGATGTGTGTGCCAAGGCCAAGGCACAGTTCGGCCGCGGGCTGACCTTGGCCGAAAAGATTCTTGTCTCTCACGCCGATAACTTCGGTGCCCAAACATGGGAGCGCGGGAAGGCGATGCTGGCGCTACGCCCCGATCGGGTTGCGATGCAGGACGCGACGGCGCAAATGGCCATGCTGCAATTCATGCAGGCGGGCAAGAAGAAGGCTGCCGTCCCGAGCACCATTCACTGTGATCACTTGATCCGGGCAGAAATGGGTTCGGAAAAGGATCTCCTGCGTGCGATGGACGAGAACAAGGAGGTGTACAACTTCCTTGCGTCCGCGGCGAAGAAGTACGGCATCGGGTTCTGGAAGCCGGGTGCCGGCATCATCCATCAAGTCGTGCTGGAAAATTATGCGTTTCCCGGCTGCTTGATCATTGGGACCGACTCCCATACGCCCAACGGCGGGGGGCTGGGCGGTTTGGCTATCGGCGTCGGCGGAGCCGATGCCGGTGAGGTGATGGCTGGTCTGCCCTGGGAAGTCCTCCATCCCAAATTGATCGGCGTCAAGTTGACGGGCAAATTGAGCGGCTGGGCTTCGCCAAAAGACGTGATTCTCTATCTCTGCGGTCTGCTGACCGTGAAGGGCGGGACCAACAAGATCGTTGAATACTTCGGTCCGGGGGCAGAAACCATCAGCGCGACAGGTAAGGGCACGATTTGCAACATGGGAGCCGAGCTGGGAGCGACCACCTCCGTGTTCCCGTTCGATCAAAAGATGGTCGCGTACATGAAAATCACTGATCGATCGGATTTGGCTGAGCTGGCTCTGGCCAACAAAGCCCTCCTTGTTGCCGATCCCGAGGTGTATCAGTCGCCTGAAAAGCATTACGATCAGATCGTGGAAGTCGACCTCTCCACGCTGGAGCCGCATGTCGTCGGTCCACATACGCCAGATCTAGCCCGGCCGATCTCGAAGCTTGCAGCCGAGGCTCAGGAGAAGGGGTATCCGGTAGAATTGAAAGCTGCCTTGATCGGCAGTTGTACCAATTCGTCCTATGAAGACATCAGCCGATCTGCGCATGTGGCGAAGCAGGGTTTGAAAGCCGGCTTGAAGGCAAAAACCTCGTTCCTGGTATCGCCGGGATCAGAGCGGATTTATCACACGATGAAGCGCGACGGCTTTTTGGACACCTTCGAACAGCTCGGCGGCACGGTGTTGTCGAACTCCTGCGGGCCCTGCATTGGGCAATGGAAGCGGGCCGATGGGGTGAAAGGCAAGGCCGATTCGATCGTCAGTTCGTTCAACCGCAATTTCCCCGGCCGCAATGACGGCATCAACGAGACGCTGTCGTTTCTTGCCAGTCCGGAAGTCGTGACAGCCTATGCCCTTACCGGGGACCTGCGTTTCGACCCGGTTAACCAAAAGCTCAAGAGTGCTGACGGCAAGGATTTCAAGCTCGAGCCGCCGGTTGGCGAGGAATTGCCGGCAAAGGGGTTTGCCAAAGGCGAAGAAGGATACGCGGCGCCCGCTGAAAACGGCGATCAGCTCACCGTCGACATTCCGCCGACCAGCGAGCGCTTGCAACTGCTGCAGCCGTTTCCCCGCTGGGACGGGAAAGACCTCGAGAAGTTGCCGCTGTTGATTAAGACGAAGGGCAAGACCACCACCGATCACATTTCGCCGGCCGGTCCCTGGCTGAAGTTCAGAGGGCATTTGGACAAGATCAGCGACAATATGTTCCTGGGCGCCAACAGCGCGTTCGATTCGGAACCTGGCAAGGGCACGAACGTGCTGACGGGGGAATCCAATCTCACGATTGCACAGATTGCCCGCGCCTATAAAGCCCAGGGCATCGGCTCCATCGTCGTCGGCGATGAGAATTACGGCGAGGGCAGCAGTCGCGAGCACGCGGCGATGTCACCGCGCTTTTTGAATGTTCGCGCCGTCATAACGAAAAGCTTTGCGCGCATCCACGAGACCAATTTGAAGAAACAGGGCATTCTCCCGCTGACATTCGCCGATCCCAAAGACTACGACAAGATCGAGATGAACGACCGGCTGAGCGTAGTTGATCTGTCAAATCTGGCGCCGGGGAAGCCGGTCACAGTCATTGTTCACAAGGCGAGCGGTGATGTGAAGATTCAGGCGAATCACAGCATGACCGCGCAACAAATTACGTGGTTCAAGGCCGGGTCGGCGTTGAACGCGCTGAACTAAACCAGCTACTACAAGAGGGACATATCATGGCAAAAGCAGACAAGATCATTTATACGAAGACCGACGAAGCGCCGATGCTGGCGACCTATTCCTTCCTCCCGATCATCAATGCCTTCTCGAAGGCGGCGGGCGTGACCGTTGAATTGCGTGACATCTCACTTGCCGGCCGCGTGCTCGCCGTGTTCCCGGACTATTTGACGCCGGAACAGAAGCAGCCCGATGCCTTGGCTGAATTGGGCGAACTCGCCAAGACGCCGGAAGCCAACATCATCAAGCTCCCCAACATCAGCGCCTCGGCTCCGCAGTTGGTGGCCACGATCAAGGAATTGCAGAGCCAGGGCTATAAGCTGCCTGACTATCCGGAAAATCCCAAGGACGACAAGGAGCGGGAGATCAAGGCTCGTTACGACAAAGTAAAGGGTAGCGCCGTCAATCCCGTGCTGCGTGAAGGCAACTCCGACCGCCGGGCGCCGCTTTCCGTGAAGGCCCATACCCGCAAGCATCCCCACAAGATGGGGCCGTGGAGCTCCGATTCCAAGACCCATGTCTCGCACATGGCCGGCGGTGACTTCCGCTCGAACGAGAAATCCCTGACAATTCCGGCTGCCACCACGGCGAAGATCGAGTTCGTGGGAGCAGATGGCAAGGTCACTGTGCTGAAAGACAAAGTTGCCTTGCAGGCCGGTGAAGTCCTCGATGCGACGTTCATGAGTGTGAAGGCGTTGCGCACGTTCATCGAGGAGCAGATTGAGGATGCGAAAAAGAAAGGGGTCCTGTTCTCTCTGCACATGAAGGCCACGATGATGAAGATCTCCGATCCAAAGATCTTCGGTCATGCCGTGACTGTCTTTTACAAAGACGTGTTTGAAAAGCATGGCGAGACGCTCAAGAAGCTGGGCGTCGACCCAGACAACGGCATCGGCGACTTGTATGCCAAGATCAAGTCCCTTCCTGAGGATCAGCGCAAGGCGATCGAGGCCGACATTCAGGAGGTCTACAAGAAACGGCCCCCGATGGCGATGGTGAACTCAGACAAGGGTATTACCAATTTGCACGTTCCGAGCGACGTCATCATTGACGCGTCGATGCCCCCGGTCATCCGTGATTCAGGCA
>DASTJX010000269.1:0-11363 GCA_035716265.1 Nitrospira sp. | reverse complement strand
CTGATTAAGTAAATGCTTCCCGCGTCAGTTACCACAGGACGGATGCGGGAGGGGCAAGTCGGATCGTCGTAGACCACATTGCCTTTCAGATCCAAACGGGACGTACAAGCCAATGCCGTACCGGACGCTGTTTTTTCCGCCGAGGCCCGGCGTTTCAGCTTTTCGCAATCCAGTGAACCAGCGGCAGTCTGATCTGCACAAGGATTAGCCGACATGCTCTCGGCTGCCGTTGGGCTCATTGAGCTGACTCTTGTGTCGGCAGGTGTCTCCGCTGGAAGCGACATCGCTTGTTCAGGCTGTGGATTGGCCGCTGCATCCGCTGGTGAGGTGGCCGCTACGTCGGGCGTTGGATTGGCCGTGGCCTCAGCAGACATGTCGGCCGCATACGTGGCTGATGCAAGTGCCAGGAGCAGACTACCAACACAACTGAATGCGAAATGTTTTTGTTGCATGGCCGCCCTCCTTTGGTTTACGGATCGCCAGATTTTCTGAACGGGAGTGCGAGTGTGTTGTAATTCGAGGTGAGGCAACACTGGGTGTACCCCTGGACGCAGGTAATTTTACTAAGCGAAAGTTTACGCTGCCTTTCTGATGAGCCGCTCAAGGTCTAGCGGCTCCTGGCTCGAGGATTTCCACTTCTCCGATTGCGCGAAGCCGGTCAAACATTGTGAAGATGGTAAAGTCCTGCGGCATGGCCCCCCTCCCGCAATTCCTGCCGGGTCGGCGGCGCAGGGATTTCAGCAAACGGACGGTGGCGGAGACTGTAGGGAGCGTTAACTTCTTTTGATTCGAATGGGCCATGAGGCGCCGTGTCTGTGCTGCCGTCTCAGCTGTATATCGCCGCTCGGAAGGATGAGTCGCCATGATCTTTTGCTCTGAGGCCTGCGATGCCACAATAGCTCACCGGAGAAGTGGTCCGCGGGTCTCTCCTAGTGTGTGGACCCACACCCTATCGCTATCCTAAGCTGTCTCAACACAAGGGAGCCACTATGCAACAGGGACGTCTCAGAGGTCGGCGAATTGCGGTGCTCGCAGCAGACGGATTTGAAAAAGTTGAATTGACGATCCCCGTCGCTGCCTTACGTCTTGGCGGCGCCCGGGTCGATATTATTTCGCTGCGGCGGGGACGTATCCGTGGCGTGAATCTGCATGAACCGGCGAGCCGTGTGCACGTGGACGGCACAGTCTACGACACGGATCCCCGGCGTTATGACGGATTGCTCGTGCCGGGCGGCTTTATCAATCCGGATCTGCTCCGGCAGTCTGCAAAGGCCCGGGAGTTCGTCCAGTGGTTCGACCAAACAAGCCGGCCAATTGCGTCGCTGTGTCACGGGCCATGGGTATTGGCGTCGGCTGGATGTTTAAAGGATCGCGTGCTCACCTCCTGGCCGGGCATACGGGACGACCTGGTCAATGCCGGCGCGACCTGGCTCGATGAAGATGTCGTGCGGGATGGCAATCTGGTCACGAGCCGCGGACCGCAAGATCTCTTTCCGTTCGTGCGGGCAATCAAGAAGCATTTTGCCGAACGAAGCCCCATGAGGCGAGAGCCCCCTCAACAGCTGCGAAGCGCTCCGCAGCGCCAGGAGCCGCCCCAGCTCATGCTGTCGGCAATGAAGTGGATGCCGCGGCCCTCGTTTCGCACGGCCATAGGTCTCGGTGCTGTGGCGCTTGCTGTGCTTGCGTCACAGTCCAATGCACCCCGCCGCTCCGTTCCGAGTTCAGGCCGGTTACGAGAAACAGCGGTCGGCTGATAGCGGCTATGTGAGACGCGTGCCCCTGGCGACCCCGGCTCGTGATGCGGGCCTGCTGCAGTGATCCGCGTATCAATAGCCGATCTTCTGCCACAATGATTCGATATCGGACGCCGGCGATCGGCCAAAGACTTCGAGGGCAAGCTCGCTGCGATTCGTAAAGATGCCATCGGCTCCTGCCAGTCTCACCATCCACATCTCCCAGTGATCATCAATCGTCCAAGGAAAGACGACGAGTCCTGCCTGATGTGCCGCCCTCGTATACCATGGCCAGGTGGGCACATAGCGTTTGCCCGCCCCGCTTGACCACTCCGGTCCAAATGCCCAGCCGTACCCCCAAGGTCCGATAGCCGTGCCAAGTTTCTCGCCGACTCGCAGCACTCCGTCCCAGCCGAGTCGTTCCAGCAGCACCTGATCAACGAGAAGGAGCCGAGAGATCTCCGGCGCCAAGACTTTCAAACGTTCCAGACTCTCGGGCTCGAACGATTCAAAAATCAAAGACGCGCGACCGGGCAAGCCCTGACGAATCCAGCCGCGTGTTGTCAATTCCTCGACAAGTTGTCGTTCAAGATCGGGAAACCGATGAGCTCTTTTGGTTTCGATGCAAAGACCGATTGGAGGCGAGGCCGCCTCGGCAATTTCCAACACGTCTTCGAGCCGCAGGATTCCAAGGCCATGAAAACTCTTGCGGGCCCGCTTCGGGAATGTTCGGTTAAACCATTCGCCCATATCTAATTGTCGGAGTTCGGCAAACGTGAACGTCTCCACAGTATCGCTTGTCCGACCAGGGAACACCTCATCGATATTCGATGTGCGGGTAAGGGTATCGTCGTGAAGCGCGACCAATATGCCATCGCGAGTACGCTGCAGATCCAGCTCCAGGTAGTCGACGCCTAGTTCTCGGGCCATTAAGTAGGCGGCTCGAGTCGCTTCAGGCGCAAGGTAGGAGGCGCCTCGATGAGCAAGGATCGCCGGATGCGGGAGACCGGCGTCATGTGCCAAAGCCTTGCCTTTGGACGGCAAGGCCACAATCCAGAATGTGACGAGTCCACCGAGCGAGAGCAACACCACACTGGCCACGATCGTCAATACCAGTATGGGAATCCGATTCATCGAGACTTCTGTCATTCCGGTGGAGGGTGTACGGGGGTTATAAAGAAAAAGGCGGTCAGGTTCCAGACCCTGACCGCCTTTTTTCTCTCTTGATCGGCCAGCCCGCGTCCTCTTGCTACTCAACCGTGAATTCGGTCGTCATGCCATGAAGGAAATGCGGTCGCCCGCTCACCGCATCGGGAACAAAACAGATCAGTCCATAGGTCCCCGGCTCAAACTCACCGCGAAAAAAGACTCGCCTGCCTTTTTCGATTCCGGTAATGCCGCTCACTAATTGGCCCTTAGGCGGACCGGATGCGCCTGGCTCGAAGGAAGCAATCGCATCCTTGACGGTGGCCCCCGGTGACAACTTCACTACGACGAGTTCATGCGGTTGTGTCCCATGATTTTGGACTTCTATCGTCTGTAGGCCGGATTTCACACGCTGTGAGAGCGTGAACTGATAATCAACTTGCTTGATGACGATTGAAGGTCTCGGCTCCGAGACCTTTGTCGGCTTTCCGCCTCGGACGGACAGCGCCTTCTGCATCCCAAGAGCAACATGTGGCACCCCGTTTTTGTCAGGGATCCAACACATCATCACATAGTCCCCTTCGGTGAGATTCATGGTGGCGGAGGCCCGGCTGCCCGGGAGATTGGCATTTGGTCCTCCCGCATACTCGACCCAATCGGGGAGCCGGCTAGAATCGGCTGCAATGGCCGCACGGAATTCGGCGGCGGATTTCCCTTGCAACAGTTTCAGGAACTGAATGTGATGAAGGTCCTGCCCTTGATTGACGACCCGCACAGTCGTGAGACCGGCCGGTATCCGGTCGGGACCGCGGAACCCGTAGTCATGTGCAATAAACACCACTGCTGCATCACCGCTGCGGGATTCTTCAGCATCGTGATAGTCACGAGCCGCGGCCGGCAGCGACATCATCGCACTGAGCACCATCACCAGAGAACCGTATAACGCGTATCGCATCGTACCCTCCATGTTGTTGACGCGCTCGAATGAAACGCGCTCCCGTAATGTGTGGGCGACACTAGCACGGTGGTCGGCGACAGGGTTCCTAAAACTATGCTAAGGTTCGCCTAAATCTTTCCTAACACCATGATTCCTCAGTCAATCGTCGATCTCCTTGAAACAGGCGTCTCTGTCATGGTCGGCACTCGGGATGCTTCCCTCATGCCTGAATGCACCAGGGCATGGGGCATTCGCGTCGCGGCCGGCCGGGGCGCCGCGACCGTCCTTCTTGCCGAGACGTTCGCCGGTAAAACGATCGAGAACTTGCGTGAAAACGGCCAGATTGCGGTCACCTGTACCAGGCCAACCGACCACATCACCTGCCAGCTGAAAGGTCAGGTCCGAAACATCAAGCGGGTGGCCTCAGCCGAGCGAGACCTGAGCCGTCGCTGGCACCGCGGATTCATGGCAGAGCTGACGGCGATTGGCGTGCCTTCTACGCTGAGTGAGGCCTGGATAGCGGAACCGACCCTTGCCGTGGAATTCGCCGTCACCGATGTCTTTGATCAGACTCCGGGACCTGGTGCGGGAAGAAAGGTCGGCACATGAAGAAGCCGTCTCTGCCGCTCGAGGATCTGTGGGCATGTTTTCAAGGCATTGTCCCGGCGGCCTTGAGTACCTGCGCGGCCGACGGGACCCCCAACATAACGTTTATTAGCCAGGTCTACTACGTGGATGCGAAACACCTCGCGATCTCCTTCCAGTTCTTCAACAAGACCCATCGCAACGTCCGCGAGAATCCTTTCGCTTGTGCAATTGTCCTGGATCCGCGAACGTTGCATGCCTATCGCTTTCGCCTCCGCTTCGATCATTCTGAATCGGCCGGACCGCTGTTTGAATCGATGTCGCTGCAACTCCAGGCGGTGGCATCCTATTCGGGCATGACGGAGGTATTTCGCCTTGTCGCCGCGGACATCTATGAGGTGCTCGATGTGGAACGATTGGAGGGTTTCACGCGGTTGCCTGCTCCACCACCATCCGAACGTTCATCACGGCTCTTTGTCGACTCTGGGCTGGTCTCGCTGAGGCTCATCGCGGAACGCCTCAACAAGGCACAGCTGCTCGATGAGGTCCTTCAAGCCTCGCTGCAACTGCTCGATGAGCAGTTCGGATTTGAGTATTCGATGATTCTGCTGGCAGATGAGCGGAATGGGAAATTACTGACGATCGCGAGCCGCGGCTATCCCGAGAACGGAGTGGGATCGGAAGTTGGAATGGGTGAGGGGCTCATCGGCATGGTCGCGCGTGCGAGGCGGACGCTCTATCTTTCGGCGATGGATCACAGCTTGCGGTATGCGCGAGCCGTGCGTGATCGTGCCGAGGCCATGGGAAGGGCCGAAGCCATCGCGCGCGAAATCCCGCTCCCCGGTCTGCCGGACGCAGCGAGTCAAATCGCGGTTCCCTTGGTCACCCGTGGTCGACTGCTCGGCGTTCTTGCTGTTGAAAGTAAGGATCCGCTCGCCTTCCTCACGCGCGAAAACACCCTGCTCACTACCATCGGGGCCCATGTGGCGACCGCCATTGAACAGCTCAGCCGTGACATGGACGACGCAACGATAGAACGAGTCTCCAACGCGCCATTACCTTCTCCATCCCGCTCAAGCTCGACACGCCGGTTCAGTTTTTTTCAACAGGACGACTGCATTTTCGTGGACGGCGACTACCTCATCCGTAATGTACCGGCAAAGATACTCTGGCGCTTGCTGACTCAGTATCGAGACGCAGGCCGAGTCGAGTTCACGAATCGCGAACTTCGAATGGATTCCTGGCTGGGTCTACCAGAGATCAAGGACAACCTCGAAACCCGACTGATTTTGCTTCGCCGACGGCTTGAGCAGAAATGCCCGGACGTCCGACTGGTCCAGAGAGGCCGTGGCCGCTTCGCATTGGAAGTCGATGTCGCGATCGACTTAGCGGAAAAGGAATCGTAAAAGCAGGTCCGGTTATCCAGCGATAGCATACTCAGTCTGAACCATGCCCCCGGGATAGGTACGCGTCGTGATATGCCTGAGGCGGATGTCGCGCGGTAAAGAACCGAAGAGCGGGATTCCCTCCCCGATGAGCACCGGCAAATGACTGATGATCAGACGGTCAATAAGTCCGGCCCGCAAAAAATGCTGGATGGTAACTCCCCCATCGATGTAGAGAGAACTGGCCCCTGAAGCTGCGAGCTTGGAGACTATTTCAGCGGGAGAGCCGTTCATGTGCTGAACAACGCCTCCACGCTCGTTCGCGCCAGAAAGATCCAGAGGCTGATGACTCATGACGATTACTCGCTTGTTTCCGTAATACCACTTGCCGAACGTCACAACCTTTTCGAACGTCTTGCGCCCCATGACAATCGCGTCAATGCCGGCAATGAACTCGTTGTAGCCATACTCTGCGCTGTCCCCGCCGCCCTCACCCATAAGCCAGTCGAGATCGCCATTCGGCCGCGCGAGGAAGCCGTCGAGACTGACGCCGACGAAGACTGAACATTTGGGCCTACCCCGGTCTTCTTTCATGCCATCACCCCTGGGCTTTACTCGAACAGTGCGATCGCATTCGCGACCATCTCTGGGATCCTAATCCGGGATTTCCGCTTCGACGAGTTTCCCAAGAAGGATCAGCGATTCTTGCCAGCCGAGGTAGCAGGCTTCGACTGGAATCACGTCGGGCACGCCTTCTTGCACAATATTCACTTCCGTTCCACACGATACGTTCTTCAACGTAACCGTCACACGAATTTCTCCAGGCAGATTCGGATCGTCGAAATTGTCCGTGTACCGAAGGCGTTCATGGGGTACGAGCTCAAGATACTGGCCACCAAACGAGTGGCTCTTGCCCGTAGTGAAATTCGTAAACGACATCTTGAAGGTGCCACCGACTTTGCCATCCATGTGATGAACCTTGCCTGTAAATCCATTTGGCGGCAGCCATTTCGTCATGGCGTCCGCATCGAGAAACGCCCGGTAGATCCGTTCTGGTGTTGCCTTAAATACGCGATGAAGTCGAATGGTATTCGTTCCCACGCTTGTTCTCCTTTCTCCAGGCCAAGGACGACCCGCCTACGGCTCGCCTCTTTTCTTGGACTCACCGCCAATCGCGGACCCGGACGTACATCAGACCTTCCCTACGCTGCAGCGAAGGCGTCTCTCGTCCGCAGTGCCGTCGGACTGCCAGGTACAGATCTCCACCATCTCACGGCAGCCGGGCGAGGATGGTCTTCATCAGCGACTCGAGCGCTGGGCGCACCGACTCGGCCGGCTTGCCCTCGGACGCGTCGAGTGACAGAGCGAGCGTATGGTTGCCCGACTTCGTCACCAAGACCACGACATTGCTTTGGTACTTGTTCGCCGGCTTTGGGTACAGGAAGTACGCGTGCTCCCCGAAGCCGGGAGCGGGCGTCCGCGGCTCCTTGTCTAACTTAAAACCCTTCAGAGTGGACTCCCAAGCCTCCCACGATTTGACGCCTGAATACACCTTCAATTCCCCTGTGCCGACGTTGCAGATCCAGCCGCCCTGGCCAGCGGACTCGGGGTCGACCAACGGATCCCTGCCGGTCGCAGTCGTGACATCGGCGCGCGTGATCAACGAGCAGGCTTCCACGCCGGCGTTCGGTGCCTTTCTCTCCAGCTCTTTCTCTGCCTGTCGGCGCGGCGTTTGTGCCTCTAGCATTGCGGGAGCCAGCCACAGCGCGAGCGACAACGCCGTCCCCACGAACGACAGGATTCTGGTGCTCATCGCATCTCCTTAGGTCTCAGATTACGGGAGCGGTCGCCACGCGGCCACCGCTGCCAATGTCCCTGACCGGGCGCACCTCCATCGTCCCGAACCGGACTGACGGAAACCTCGAGGCCACCTGAATGGCCTCGTTCAGATCTCGGGCGCTGATCAGGAAAAATCCTCCCAGCTGCTCTTTCGTTTCAGCAAAGGGACCGTCGGTTGCAGCCAACTTCCCGTTTCGGACCCTTACACTCATGGCCATCTCGATGGGTTCGAGTTGCTCTGCCGCAAGCAGGTGACCGCTCTTCTTCAGCGCCTCGCAATAGCCCATGGTCTCTTCCATCACGGCGTCACACTCGCGCTTGGACATAGAATCCCACTTCTTTTCGTCGTGGCAACACAGCAGCATATATTTCATGGCTTCGCCCTCCAATTTGACTCTGGAACGCTGTTCTTGACAGATTGTCGTTCCAGATGACCAAAATCGACACTGCAGTACGGTTCGCTCAGGTCACCCTTTTACGTTCGGCGTGATCTTCCATGACGCAAACTGACCGGCCTAAGACGCGCCACAGATAGGATAATGTGTAGGTATGCGGATCGCCACCTGGAATGTCAACTCGCTCAAGGCTCGTCTGGAAAAGATCATGTGGTGGCTGGATCGAGCGAAGCCGGATGTGCTTCTGATGCAGGAAACGAAGATGACGGACGCGGACGCGCCTATCGAAACGTTCAAGCAGGCCGGATATGAGTTGGTGCACCATGGTGAGGGTCGATGGAACGGCGTGGCGATCGCAAGCCGGTGCGGCATTGGCGGCGTGATCACGAATTTCGGAGAACCGTTACGGCAGGGGCGCACGTCTGAAATCGCTGACGATGAACCGCTGGCTGAGGCGAGGATGGTCGCTGCCGAAATTGGCGCCGTGCGCATGATCTCTGTGTATGCGCCGAACGGTCGGCTCGTAGACTCGCCATTTTATGAAGCCAAGCTCGCGTGGTACGACAGGCTGTCTCGGTGGATCAATAAGCACGTCACTCCGGATACATCGGCCATCATCGGCGGTGATTTTAATGTGGCGCCCGAAGATGTCGATGTGTGGGACCCACGTGCCTGCCATGGCGGGACGCACGTATCCGAGCGCGAGCGGCAGGCGTTCGGGCGGCTTTCGAATGCCGGATTCGTCGATGCGTATCGATTGCATCACCGGGAACCCGGGCGTTACACGTGGTGGGACTACCGCGCCGGCAATTTCTATAAAAACTTCGGCATGCGCATCGACCACTTATTGGTGACCACATCCTTGAAGCACCGTGTGGTCTGGGCCGAGATCGATCGCGAAGCGCGGAAGGGAAAACCTATACCGTCGGATCATGCCCCGCTGGTCATCGACCTCGATAGCCCCGGCCATCCATTCGACGCCGGCTGGGCATCAGCGGAGTCGCGCATTGCCGGGCGCCGATCTTAGTCGCTAGTCCCGTGGGACTCGCGTTAGGACCACGGACGTTTTTCATGTCAACGCCTCACTTCTTGGGAGAGATAGAGGGCAGTTCCACGTCGGCGCTCGCCCACATTTTCTTGAAACGGGACTCGACACGATCAGCTTCTTCCGATCGTTCCTGGTGCCGCAGCGCCAGCGCCAAGCCATGCAACGACCAGCCGTTGTCGGGAAATCGCTTCAAGTCCTCCCGGAAAGCCTGCTCAGCCTCGGCGGCCCGATTGAGTCTGAGCAGCATCATGCCGAGCTCCTGCCTGACGGGGACCGACCACTCGGGCGGTTCGCCGTAGGTGAGCGCATCCTCCAACCGCGCCGCTTCGTGGAGGTGCGCCACAGCTGCCGTAGGGTCATTCTTTGCCTCGGCAATATGCCCGGCCAGAACCTCGCTCGCAATGCCAAGGATTGCACCCGATGTGTTGAACTCAAGCCGGCGAGACGCGACGTCCGCAGAGTGAGCCGTCTTCTGCACTTGGCGCAGCGCCTCCTCGGAATCCTTGATGCTGCCTCGTGCGGCAAGCGCCCGGCCCCGCGCGTACTGCCACATCGCGCGCGCATGTCGCAGGTCCTCAGCAGGAGCTGACGCATCGAGGATAGCCTGCCACTGCGTGAATCGGACCTGCATTTGAAGGTATCGGGTGTCGTGATGCTGCAAGAAGGTCATGGAAGGCTCGCCCAATAGGTTTGGAGGCGCAGCCGCTCTCATTTTCTCTGCCGCCGTCATCGTTTGGCGGCTGCGGCCGATCATGCTGGCTGCGAAGGCCAGGAAGTCATAGTTATGCGGATAGTATCCCAGAGTATAAATCCCGTCCTTTGGCCGATGGTCTTGGATATAGACCTCATCGGCGTGCACCGCGTGCTCATTGGCCTTAATGGCATCCAGATACCGCCCGACGCGGATGTAGATGTGTCCCGGCATATGGACGACGTGCCCCGCGCCCGGCATGACCGTCGCAAGGCGCTCGGCAGCCGCCACCGCGCGCTCCGGCTGTGCCGCCTCCACCGCATGGATGTAAAAGTGGTTTGCGCCGGGATGATTGGGATTCGCGGCAAGCACCCGTTCGAGTTGCGCAAGGATCTGCGGCGTGTTGGCTCGCGGTTTCCCATCGGCCGTCCAGTAATTCCAGGGGCTCAGGTCCATCAGCGCCTCGGCAAACAGCGTTGCGATCTCGTGGTCATCCGGATAACGCTGGGTCACATCACGCAAGGCATCGGCATACATCCCGTCCAGACTTGACCGATCTTCCGGCGGCTCAGCGGCATAGCGTTTTGCCAGCGCACGTATGAGTGCACGTTCCTTCGCGCTGGCCGCGGCCTCTTGCCGGATCGCTTTCTGGATGGCGTCGTATGCGGCCAATGCGGCTTCCCGCTCCATCGGCGCGTTGATGTTCGGACCATGCGCGAGCGCGAGTCCCCAATTGCACATGGCGCAGTCCGGGTCTAAGCGGATCGCCTCTTCAAATGCGTGGATGGCCTCCGCATGGTTAAAGGCGTAGTAGAGCCTCAACCCTTGGTCGAAGTAACGCTGTGCCAACGGCACCCGCGTGCTGATCGCATAGTGATGCGTCCCAAGATTGTTGAACACGGGCACGGGAGTGGTCCCAGATTGCGAGGTCGCGGCAGCGCCGGTGCAGGCCAGAATGACGAGCACTATGCCAGTGGCCATTGCGCCTTCACACATCACGGCCCGCCCCATTCGCTCGAACAGTGGTTGCCGGACGTCCACTCTTGTGTTTCGCTTTGCATCCTTGCTCCAAAGAAATCTCATAACCCTCCTGCTCTCAGAAAGATGGGCTGTTCCGTAAAGAGAGCCTATTCTACACGCAATGGCCCCCGACATCCTTTGCCGGCAGTCCGTCATTCTTTGCAGAAGGAGCCGCAGGTCCGGGCGGTCATCGACCGGAGGGGGAAGGGAACCTATACCAGCGGGTCACGCACCGCTCGGTCATCAGCCTCGAAAGCCCCGGCCATGCGTTCGACGCCGGCTGCGCTTCGGCGGAATCTCGAATTGCAGCCCGCCGTTGGTCAAGCAATGAGCCATTCGACTCTTCATGACTTATTGTTCACAGTGATAAATTTCAAACCGATTGCCGGAAGGATCTTCGAAATAGACTGCATAGTATATTCGGGTGTAGGGCATGTCTTCTGGTCCTTCGATATTGATTGCTCCGGCAGTTCGAACAATCTCAGCCAACCGATTTACTTCCTCAGAGCTCTCAACTGCAAAAGCAAACCTCGTGGCATTGGGAACGTGATTATGGTCCTCGATCACTCCAAACCATGACAATT
>DASTJX010000268.1:0-8868 GCA_035716265.1 Nitrospira sp. | reverse complement strand
TAACTTGGCCGAGCGACTGGAGATGGTCCACCTGGTTTTGAAGGATATCGGCCAAGTGGAAGTCGTGACCTTTGACGGGTTGTTGGTGGACCATGTGCAGCGATCAGGCGCCCATGCCATTATCCGGGGCCTGCGGGCGATCTCGGATTTTGAGCATGAATTTCAGATGGCGCTCATCAATCGCAAACTGGCCAAGCAAGTTGAAACGGTATTCCTGATGCCGAGCGAAGAGTATTCGTATCTGTCGTCGACGATCATCAAGGACGTGGCGAACCACGGCGGCACGCTGACTGAGTTTCTCCATCCCGAAGTCGCACGTCGCCTCCAAGACAGAATCCGGAGTGTCAAGTCATGAAGCTTGCCGCCCGTGTCAGCCGGATTGCGCCCTCCCCGACCTTGGCCATGGCAGCCACCGCCAAGGCTATGGCGGCGCAAGGGATCGATGTGATCGATTTTTCGACCGGAGAGCCCGACTTCGATACGCCGGAGCCGGTCAAAGCGGCCGCGGAATCGGCCATCCGTTCGGGCTTCACCAAATACACGCCATCATCGGGCATCGACGAGCTCCGGAGCGCGATCGCCGAGAAGCTCAAAATTGAGCAGGGTCTGCAATACGACAAATCGCAAATCCTGGTGTCCTGCGGCGCCAAACACTCCCTCTACAATGTGGCTGAGGCGTTGCTCGAAGCCGGCGATGAGATTATCATCCCCACTCCCTACTGGGTCTCTTATGCGGACCAGGCTCTCTTAAATGATGCCACCCCTGTACTGCTGGCCACCAGGGAAGCGGACGGCTATGCCATCGATCCCACCGACTTGGAACAACGGATTACGCCAAGGACAAAGGCCCTCATCATCAACAGCCCGGGCAACCCCACCGGAGCAACGTATAGCCGTACGATGTTGGAGCGGATCGCGGCGATTGCCGTTCGGCATGATCTTGTCGTGATCTCCGACGAGATTTACGAAAAAGTTTTATACGACGGAGCGAGTCATGTCAGCATTGCGTCGTTAGGGCCGGATATCGCCGGCCGCACCGTCGTCATCAACGGTGTCTCCAAAGCGTACGCGATGACCGGCTGGCGCATCGGGTATGCAGCAGGTCCCAAAGACCTCATTACCGCGATGGGAAACATTCAGAGCCAGAGCACGTCTAATCCCTGCTCCATTTCGCAGAAGGCGGCAGTGGCGGCGCTACGGTTCGGCGGGCCATTCACTAAACAAATGGTGACCGAGTTCGATCGCCGGCGACGGGCCATTGTTGAAGGACTCAATGCCATTCCCGGCATTTCGTGTTCCATGCCATCCGGGGCCTTTTACGCATTCCCCAATATCCAGGGCGTGCTGGGCAAGCGGGGACCGACCGGTCCGATTACGTCACCGACGGACCTCGCGACATATCTTTTGAAAGACGCCCACATTGCGGTCGTGCCCGGAGAACCGTTCGGCAGTCAGTCACACATGCGATTGTCGTATGCCACCAGTATGGAGACGATTGGGAAAGGGCTGGATCGTCTGCGAGCGGCGCTGCAAAAACTCGGTTAAGCGCTGCATGGCCGTGTGAGGAGAGCGACCGAATCACCGCCGGAGGAGGGAACCACCAGTGCCGATTTATGAATATCAGTGCGACGGTTGTGCGTATCAATTCGAAGTCAAACAAAGCATTAAAGATGCTCCGTTAACGACCTGCGAACGGTGCGGGAAAAGCCTTCGCCGGCTCATCTCCTCACCGGGGATCATGTTCAAGGGAAGTGGATGGTATGTCACCGATTATTCGAACAAGCTGAAACCGCCGTCAGAAGGTGAGAAGTCTGCGACGGGAGAGAAAAAAGAAACGCCTGCCGGCTCTCCTTCGCCTGACTCGACGACAGCAGCTCCGGCCGGCACCAGCTCAACACCGGCCGGCACCTCCCCGACCAGTTCACCGGCCTCAACGCCCCCGTCGACGAACGCGCCGAAAAGCTAGCGCATCAGGTCGATCGTGCTAGTGCACGGCCGACTTCGTGAGCGTCTTCTTCTTGACCGGCGCTTTTTGAGCAGTCTTGATCGCCGGCTTCGGCGTCACTTTGACAGCGGGCGCCTTCGCGGCTACGGGTTTGGATGATTTTGTCACCCGCTCCTGCAATGCGCTGACACTACTCTGCAGACTGGCAATGAGCGTGCTCTTGTCCCGATTCGTACGGCTAAGGTCGTCGACTTGCATTTGCAAATCGTCCTTCGCCTTGGTGAGCGATGACATCTGATTTTGCAGCTGGGCCTTTTCCATCGTGACCGTCTGGAGTTCAGACCGGAGCTGCTCAATCTGCGTCTGAAGCGCCGGTGGCCAGTAATCGCAACCGGTCAGCAGCACCGCCGCTGCCACCATCAAGCCTGCCGCTCGCCCCAGTTGAATCGTGTCACGGATTGGCATCGATCCCTCCTTTGTATGGGCACCGCTGCCTGCTGTATACCACATTTAGGAATTCTTGAGTGAAAATCCTCGCTGCCGGAGCGTTGCTTCGATCTCGCTTCGCCCAATGGCGCCTTCCCTCACGATGCGTAGCGACTCCTGTGCGTCCACCACGGTCGACGGCAGGCCGCCGGGCGCCGGTCCCGCGTCGAGGATCAAATCCACCGCGTCCCCAAACGCCTGTTGCACAGCCTCCGCCGTCCTGGCCGGCGGCGTGCCCGCACGATTCGCACTCGTGCCGGTCAAGGGACCGACGCGCTCGAGCAACTCGCATAAAGGCCGGCATGAGCTGAGTCGAACTCCCACCAGGCCACCGGCGGTGAGTGCCATGGAGAGCGAGGCGCGCGCCGGAAACAGGATGGTCAGCGGGCCGGGCCAAAACGCCTCGATGAGGATCGCGGCCGCTGGCGGCACGTCCTCCGCGAATGCGGGCAGATCGTTGACCGAACCGACTAAGACGAGAATGGGCTTTGCGTCTTCTCGACCTTTGACGGCTCGCAGGCGATCCAGGGCTCGAGCATCGAAGGGATTCACGCCAAGCCCGTAAAAGGTCTCTGTCGGGATGGCGACCAGGCCACCGCGGCGGATCACAGGAGCCACCTGCCGCGAGAGCTGCTCGACTGTCGTACTGGAATAGGACGCAATCGCAGCCATCTTCATGCACCAGCGCGTCGGGGTTCAGACTGGGCAGGACGCGTGTGCCATGGAGGACGAATGGACAGCAGAGCCAAGGGATCAGCGCATGACGAGCGCACGATGCGCAATGTCCCGCCGGTAATGACACCCGGCGAAGGCGATGTGCTCGGCTGTGCGATAGGCACGTGCCTGCGCCTCGGATAACGTGCGGCCTCGACCGGTGACCCCCAGAACTCGCCCGCCGGCTGTGACAATCTCGTTGTGTCGTTTGGCGGTTCCTGCGTGGAACACGACGGCAGCATCCCCGATGGCTGCATCTAATCCGGTGATCCGCGCGCCGGTCTGGTATGGACCGGGGTAGCCGGCGGATGTCATCACGACACAGACCGCGTGTTCATCGTGCCACTCGACATTGACTTGGTCCAGCCGGTGTTCCACGACCGCCTCAATGACATCAAGCAAATCGGTTTTCAAGAGTGGCAGCACCACCTGTGTTTCGGGGTCCCCCATTCTGGCATTAAACTCCAGCACGTAGGGCACGCCACCGACGACCATCAACCCTGCATACAGGACTCCTTGAAAAGGACATCCGAGTCGCGACAGGGCGTCCACGACCGGTTGCAAAATTTCCCTCGTCACCTGGGCGCCAAGCGCCGGTGTGCCGAGCGGCGCGGGGCAATAGGCGCCCATGCCGCCGGTATTCAATCCCGTGTCTGCGTCGCCAACGCGTTTGTGGTCTTGCGCCGGCAGCATCGGTGCGACAGACCGGCCGTCCGTGAATGCCATAATCGTCAATTCCTCGCCTTCGAGAAACTGTTCGACGAGCACCTGCCTTCCCGCTTCGCCAAAGACCGCATGCTCCATCGAGTCGACTATCGCGCGCCGGGCTTCCTCCCGCGTCAGGGCGATCAGGACACCCTTGCCTTGAGCCAGGCCATCGGCTTTGATGACGACGGGCAGCTCGTGGTCCTCGAGATAGGCCAGCGCGTCGGCCGGCTTGTCGAATGCCTTCGAACGCGCCGTTCGAATATGGGCCTGGGCCATGATTGTTTTAGAGAAGATCTTGCTGGCTTCGAGCCGGGCCGCGTACTTGGTGGGACCGAAAATCTTGAGCTTCGCCTTACGAAATTCGTCGACGATGCCCAGAGCCAGCGGCGCTTCTGGTCCAACGACGGTCAGCTCAATTCCTTCCCGCTGCACGAAGGTTTTCAATGCCGCAATATCGTCTGCGTTGATCGGCACACAGGCCGCCAGGGAGCCGATGCCGGCGTTCCCGGGCGCACAAAAGACGCGAGGCCGTCGGGGGCTCTGCGCCAGCTTCCAGACGAGGGCATGTTCACGTCCGCCACTGCCCACGACAAGGATCTTCACGCGATGACCTGGATGATGGCCGTTGTTGTCAGATCTCGATGATCGAATGATCTGCTCATCTCACCCACCCACACTCTGCGCTCTCTTTCCCGCGCAACACCGCGAAGCGAATCCGATTCTGGTGTCGGACGCCGAAGCGCACAATCGCCGGTACGTTGAGGGGAACAGGAGACTGAGCACGCAGCGACGAACTGCTTGAGCCACCCGATCAATGGCGGAAGTGACGCATGCCCGTAAGAATCATCGCTAATCCATGTTCATCCGCCGCTTTGACGACCTCAGCGTCGCGGATTGACCCGCCCGGTTGGATGACGGCCGTGATCCCCGCTTGTGCAGCCGCATCCAGACCGTCCCGGAACGGAAAGAAAGCATCGGACGCCATCACGCATCCTTTTACGGGCATCTGGGCCTTCATTGCAGCCAGCTTCACGCTGTCCACCCGGCTCATCTGTCCCGCCCCGATGCCGACCGTCTGGCCCGGCTTGGCATAAATAATGGCGTTCGACTTGACGTGTTTGCATACCTTCCACGCAAAGGCGCAGGCGGCATACTCCTCGTCCGATGGTTTGCGGAGGGTCGGCACGGCCAGCGTACGCAAGTCTGGGAGTGTCCCTAAATCCCGATCCTGCACGATCAGTCCGCCGACTAATTTTTTCAAGTCGTACCCGTCCTGTTTCACCTTCGTGAGCGGACCCACGTCCAGCAGCCGCAGATCTTTTTTGCGTTTTAATTCCGCGAGTGCCTCTTCGCTAAACCCCGGGGCCACGACCACCTCGACAAAGGTAGAGGTGATTTCCTTGGCTGCCGGAAGATCCACCGGGTGATTGAACGCAATCACGCCGCCGAACGCCGAGGTCGGATCGGTTTCCCGCGCCTTCACGTACGCTTCGACGGATGTCGGCCCAAGCGCGACGCCGCATGGATTGTTGTGCTTGATGATGGCGACTGCGGTTTCGTCATATTCCTTTGCCAATTCCAAGGCGGCGTTGGCATCAAGGTAATTGTTGTACGACATCGCTTTTCCGTGCAGGATTTTCCCGCGAGAGACGGACGGCTCGTTCGACTGCCGTTCTCGATAGAAGGCGCCCTGCTGGTGTGGATTTTCCCCATACCGAAGGATTTCGCCCAATTCATACTGCAAGGAGAGGATTGCCGGGAACTTCGCCTCTCCACTTTGCACCTGCTTTTCCAGGTAGCCAGCAATCAGGCTGTCGTAACGGGCCGTATGTTGAAAGACCTTCATGGCCAGTTCTCGCCGGAGCGCCCGAGTGACCGTGTTGTCTTTCACGGCTTCGAGCACGCGCTGGTAGTCGGCGGGATCGACGACGACGAGCACGTCTTCATGGTTTTTGGCCGCCGACCGGAGCATCGAAGGCCCGCCGATATCGATGTTCTCAATCGCATCATCGAAGTGGCAATTCGGTTTGGCGATCGTCGCTTCAAATGGATAGAGGTTGACGACCACCACGTCAATCGGACCGATGTTGTGCTGCTTCATCTGCTCCACGTGATCCGGAATCGACCGCCGACCCAGCAATCCGCCGTGAATTTTCGGATGGAGGGTCTTCACACGGCCGTCAAGAATCTCAGGTGAACCGGTGTAAGCCGCTACATCCGTCACCATGATGCCGGCATCACGGAGCGCTTTCGCTGTTCCACCAGTCGACAAAATTTCGGCACCAAGGGCCGAAAGCCCCTGGGCCATGTCGACTACGCCGGTCTTATCCGAGACACTGATCAATGCCCGCTTCAGGGTGGCCATGAGGAGACTCCTTGACGTCAGTCCGATAGCATGATTGGAGGCTTGGAAGGATGGGCGAGGATAGCAAAGGATGGGCCCAAGTTCAACACGGCAGCGCTCCGTGGGGCCATACTCCGGGCTGGCTTGCATCCGTCAGTTATGATACGGTGCCATTCAAGTGATGCTTGCGGTTGACTGGCTGAAGCGCATGGAACGCAGGACGATTCTGGGTGGCGGGTTCTTCGCTCTGACACTGCTGGCCCTCGTGTGTATCCCACGCCACCTCCCGCCGGCGGCGTCAGCTCCCCCGCTGGTCCCGGCAAACTTTCACGCACACCTTGAGCACGGGACGCTTCTCCTTCGAGGTTCGCTACCGGATGCGCGAGCCCGTGAAGGAATTCTTCGCCAGGCGCGCGCCGCCTATGACCCCACGCAGGTTCGAATTGTCGATCAGCTCACCGTAGATAGCCGAATCGCTTCGCCATCCTGGGTGAGTCAACTTCCCGCGATTCTGCCCGTGTTAGAACCGATGCAAGGGGCGCGGTCGGTCATGATTGACGGCCGCTTCGTCGTCCTGAGCGGCGCCGTGCCGTCCGAACAGATCAAGGCCAAGATCCTGAGCACTGTGTCGCCGCTGCGCGGACTCGGCCTTGAGCTCGAAGACCATATGACCATCCCCGGTCCGGCGCCCTCTCCCTCACTCCAAGCCCGAGTGGATGAACTGCTCTCACACACCCAGATCGAATTCGATTCCAATCAGGCGACCCTGACGGCCCGAGGTCAGGCGGTGCTCGATCGGCTCATTCCCGTTTTGAAGGATGCTCCACGCACGTCAATCGAGATCGGCGGGCATACGGACGGGTTTGGCGCGGCCGACTATAACAAGGAGTTGAGCCGCCGCCGCGCGGATGCCGTGCGGCAATATTTGATGGCACATGGCGTCACGCATGATCTGACCGCTGTCGGGTACGGTGCCAGCAAACCCCGCGCGACCGGGATGACGCGAGCCGAACTTCAACGCAACCGGCGCATAGAGCTTCGTGTGCTGGAGACGAAGGGGTGATGATCGCACTTATCAGTCAAATCCTGGGATGTCTGCTCGTCGCAGCCGCCATCGGCTTCGCCGTTGGGTGGCAGCTCCGGAACCGATCCGCACAGTCGGACGAACATCAGCTGACCGACCGAGAGACGGAATTGCGCATCAAGGGGCAGGCGCTCGACACGGCGATCTACGAACTGAAGGTGAAAACGTCGACACTGTCGGCGTTGGAGTCGAAAGTCTCCTCGCTCGAGAGTCTGGGCCGCTCGACCCAACACGAGCTGGCGTCCCGCCAGGAGCGCATTGACCGGCTGCAACAAGAACTCAAGGAGAGCCAGGCACGCATCGTGTCTTTGGAGACGGAGCAAGAGGCCAGGCGTGAACGGCTTGCCGAACAGGACGCCATGCTCTCTGCGTATGCGAACGAAGCCCGGCAGGCCAATGCAGCCCGCACACAAGCGCAGGAGGAACTCGCGCTCAAAGAACAGGAAATCCTTGTGCTTGAGCAACGGTTGGTCGGCTCAGACAACCGGCTTGCCGAGATCGATCGGCTCAGGAGCCAGTTGGCGGAGCTCGAACCGGCACAAGGGCGTGTCCACTGGCTGGAAGTTCAACTCAGCGAAAAGGACGCGCAGCATCGACGCGCGCTGCACGCCCTCGAGAATGATCTCTCTGCGCGCGATCGACGTCTTGACGAACTGGCGCAACAGGCGGAAATGCTCCACGATCGCGACCGCCAGATCGCCGGACTGGAGCTGCGCGTCGCACAGCTGCAGGCTCTGCAAGTAGAGATGGCCGGTCAGGCGAAGACGATGGGTGAGCAGGAGGAAGAGATCTCCCGGCTTCGCAAACGGCTCGGTGAAGTCCGTGCAGCCCTTCGGGGACGGGACGACGGCAGCCCCGTGCTGGCCCGTCCGAACGGCCCGGCCAACCAATTAACTCTCCAGATCCCCGCGCCGAAACCCTCCACTCCGCCACGCAAAGACGACCTCAAAAAAATCCCCGGCATCGGTCCCGCCATCGAACGGGCGTTGAACAAGATGGGGACCTTCACCTATGTCCAGATCGCCAAATGGAAAGACAGCGACATTACTCGCGTGGCTCGAAAATTGGACACCGTGCCTGGTCGCATCAAGCGGGACAATTGGATCGCAGGCGCAAAAAGACAGCATCGCGAGAAATACGGCGAAAAAATATAGCGCCAACGCCGCAGGCGTGAACCTGTGCGTTTGACTTGACGCCACCGCCCCCCTAGAATCCGCCCCCATGAGTGCGTCCTTCGTGCACCTGCATTTGCACACCCAATTCAGTCTTCTCGACGGCGCCAACCAAATCGAACCGCTCGTACGGCAAGTGAAAGCCTTCGGACAGCCGGCCGTGGCGATGACGGATCACGGCAATATGTTCGGCGCCATCGAGTTTTACCGGAAAGCCAAGGAACACGGCATCAAGCCGATCATCGGCTGCGAAGCCTATATGGCGCTCGGCAGCCGCCACGCCAAGAAAGACAGCGGGCTCGCGCACAACGACTATTACCACCTCATCCTGCTCGCCAGGAATGTGACCGGCTATCAAAATCTCATCAAACTCGTGAGTAAAGCATACCTTGAAGGGTTTTATTACAAACCGCGG
>DASTJX010000267.1:0-9604 GCA_035716265.1 Nitrospira sp. | reverse complement strand
GATGAGCGCGATATTCTCCAGCTGGTGAAGCTGTATTTGGAGAAAGAGGGCTTTCGAACGGTCACAGCCACCACCGGGGCTGAAGGCCTGAATAGTGTGAAGCAGACCAAACCCGATTTGATCGTCCTCGATTTGATGCTGCCGGAAATCGACGGTCTCGAGGTCTGCAAACGTCTACGTTCCGCTCCGGAGACGGCGATGCTGCCGATCATTATGTTGACCGCAAAGGCCGAGGAATCGGATCAAGTCATCGGGCTGGAACTCGGCGCCGACGATTATGTCACGAAACCGTTCAGTCCTAAAGCACTCGTGGCGCGCGTCAAAGCGCTGTTTCGCCGCGCGGATCGCAGCCGGCAGGAGAGCCAGACCGCGTACCAATACGGCGAGCTGGCCATGGACCTTGACCGCCACGAGGTCACGGTACAGGGGAAGGACGTCCCCCTCACGGCCAAGGAATTCGGACTTCTGGAACATCTGCTGCGTCATCCCGGCCGGGTCCTGACGAGAGAAGTGCTGCTCAATCAGGTCTGGGGCTACGATTATTTCGGCACAACGAGAACGGTCGACGTTCATGTTCGCCGGCTGAAGCAGAAGATACCTTTACTTGACGAGGCGATCCTGTCGGTGAAATCACTGGGTTACAAACTCAAAGTCCTGGACTGAGAATCGGCGGCAGCCTTTTGCACGGCCTATGAGTCTTTCCATCCGCTGGAAAGTCACCCTTGCCATTCTTTTTGCTTTACTCTGCGGGTTTGTCATCGCGGGAGTACTCGCAGCCCGATCTCTGGCAGAACAGGAATTGGCTCAATCCGGCGAAGCCCTGGAAGTCTCCACTCACCTCATTGCGCTCGATCTTCGTCCGCTCGTCACGGCATCCCCACTTCCGCCGATCCCTCAGCTTCAAACCATCGTTCGGGAGTTCAGCGAGCGCGCGCGAGCGCGCGTGACGCTCATCGACGCCTCCGGACGAGTGCTCGCGGACAGTGCCGTCCGGGACGCCGATGTGGCGGCCGTTGAGAATCACCGCACCCGGCCGGAAATCGAACAAGCCGTCGCAACAGGTACGGGCACCGATCTTCGGGCAAGCCACACCACCGGCGAGCGCACATTGTATCGGGCCGTTCGCCTGGGCGATCCCGGTACAGCATCTGCCCCGCTCTATTTGCGGCTCGGGCTGCCGATGACCACGTTGGAGCATGAACTGACCACCCTTCAACGGAACCTGACCTTGGCGTTCGGCAGCGCCTTTCTGCTTGCGGTCGGATTGAGCGTCTGGTTGGCAAGGAGCCTGACCAAGCCGCTGTCTGATATGGCGGCCGCTGCTCGACAGCTCGCGGAGGGCAATCTGTCGGTCGCCGTGCGAACATCCTCGCGCGACGAAGTCGGGCTTTTAGCAGGCACCCTCAACCACATGACCCGCGAATTGCGGTCCAAAATCGAGGAACTATCAGAAGACCGTTCACAGCTGCTGGCCATGCTCACGTCGATGGTGGAAGGGGTCATGGTCCTGGACTCCAAGGGCCGCATTCTCCAAGTGAACCCGGCGTGGGAACGCATGTTCGCGGTGACGCGCAACGAGGCGCGCGGACGCCAATCTTCGGAGGTGTTCGGCCATCCCAAACTGAACGCCCTCGTTTCCGCCGTGCTCGCGGCGCGTACCGGCCAGGAAGGCGAAATCCTTCTTCCAAGCGGGCGCTGCCTCAATGTAGAGGCGTCAGTCGCAGGCGGAGAACAGGACAATGAAGCCTGCGCCGTCCTCGTCTTCCACGACATCACCGAGCTGCGCCGGCTGGAACATATTCGGAAAGACTTCGTCGCCAATGTGTCGCATGAGCTGCGCACGCCGCTCACGTCGATTAAAGGCTACGTTGAAGCGCTCCTGGACGGAGGGAAGGACGACCCCGAAACGAGCGTACGTTTTCTCGACATCATTTTGAAGCAGAGCGACCGGCTCAATCTCATTCTCGAAGACTTGCTCCAGCTGTCCAAGATCGAGTCGGGGCAGGTGCAATTCAAACAAGAACCTCTCTACATCGGGTCTGTAATCGAGCGTACGATCGCAATGATCAAGCCGTTAGCCGACAAGAAACAGCATCGGCTCATCGCGCAAGTCGCCGCCGATTTACCCCCCATCACCGGCGACCAAGAGCGGTTGGTTCAAGTGCTGGCCAATCTGCTCGACAATGCGATCAAATACACGCCGGAGGGCGGCCAAATCACGCTCTCCGCGCGGCGCTTTCCCGCGACGCCGACGGACGGAGCTGGAGACGGCGTCGAGCTCATGGTGAGTGATACGGGCATCGGCATTCCCGAAGCGGATCGCCCCCGCGTGTTCGAACGGTTCTACCGCGTGGATAAGGCGCGCTCACGGGAACTGGGCGGAACCGGGCTTGGACTGGCCATCGTCAAGCACATCGTCGAGGGGCACGGGGGGCAGATTCATGTGGAAGCAAACGTTCCATCCGGCAGCCGCTTCGTTGTCCGCTTACCGGCTTAACGCCTTGCTTCGATCTCTTACAGGAAGAGCCCCATGATCAGATAGATCGCGGTCGAAAGGATCGCGGCGCCAGGCAGGGTGAACAGCCAGGCATACAGGATTCGTCTCGTCACCCCCCACCGCACGGCAGACAGCCGTTTAATGGCGCCGACCCCCATGACGGATGACGTGATCGTATGGGTCGTGCTTACCGGCAAGCCGATATGGGCGGTGAACATCAACACGGTTGCCGCGGCAGTCTCGGCGGCAAAGCCGTGCACTGGCTCGAGCTTCACAATCTTCATCCCCAAAGTACGCACGATGCGCCACCCACCGACGGCCGTCCCCAATCCCATCGCCACCGCACAAGCCCCGATCACCCAGGTCGGCACTTCCGCTGAGGGAATTTGACCGGCGGAGAGTAACGCCAACGTAATGATCCCCATGGCCTTCTGCGCGTCATTCGCCCCATGGCTGAAGGCCATGAAACAGGCGGAGATCAGCTGCAGTCGCTTGAACAAGCGGGTGGCCACCGACCGCGTGACCCGAAAGAACAGCCAACTGATCAGCACCATTAAGGTGAGGCCCATCGCGAACCCGAAAAACGGCGAGAGCACCATCGCTTCGAGCACCGATCGCAGGCCCCCAACTTTGACCGTATCCCACCCGCCATGCGTCACGGCCGCTCCCACTAGTCCGCCGATCAGCGCATGCGACGAACTGGTCGGCAAACCCAACAGCAACGTAAACAGATTCCACGAAATCGCTCCTGCGAGGGCCGCGGCCACCATATGCTGCGTCACGCCCGCAGGATCGACGATTCCGGAGCCCACCATTTTCGCCACCGCCGTCGACATGAAGGCGCCGGCAATATTGAGCGCGCCCGCCCCGATCACGGCGACGAACGGACTGATGACGCGCGTAGACACCACCGTGGCAATGGCATTGGCGCTGTCGTGCCATCCGTTCGAAAAATCGAACAGCAGAGCGAGCACCACGACCAGGAGCAGCATACCGGTCAACTCAGGCATCGAGAGCCCGTGAGGGGTGCGGAGCGAGGAACGAAGAGAGCGGCACCGGGGGAGATTCATCCATGGGAGTTTGGCTTGTTCGCATTATCATCATTGCGATAGACGTGAGAAATGGGCTCAGGCTGCTAATGGTGCTTCAGGGCGATGCGTTCGAGAATGTTGGCGACGTCCTCGCACCGGTCGGTGCCCGCTTCAAACCCTTCATAGATCTCTTTCCACTTGATGACCGCCACGGGATCGGTCTCGTTCTCAAACAATTCCGATATGGCATCGCGGGAGATCCGGTCGGCCTCATTTTCGAGACTGTTCACCTGCACGCTGCACTCTTTGATGTCCGGATGCGACAAGCCGAGCCTGTCCACGCCTGCACCAACGGCCACTGATGCCTGATACAAGACGTCCGCTAATTTGACGGCCTTATCCGTGGGTTTCGTCACTTTGTACAACACGAAGCGATCGGCGATCGCTTCTGCCACGTCCAAGATATCGTCCAACGCGCTCGCCAAATCATGAATGTCTTCCCGATCGATCGGCGTGATGAATGTTTGATTGAGCCGGAGGGCGATGTCATGCGTGATGCCGTCTCCCACGTGCTCGACGTCCTTGATGCGTTTCGCCTGATCGACAGGAGACTGAAAATGTTCCATCATGTCTTTCAACAGCCGGCTGCCTTCTATCATGTTGTGGGCGGCATTCTTGAATAATTCAAAAAACCGTTCCTCTTTCGGAATCAAGCCGAACATGATCATCCCTTTCTTGCGAATGTCTCCTCGCTCACGGACATTCTCGCAGCGGTGTTACGACACGATGATGGAAAAGTTACAGGACTGTAACCATTCATTACCACCGGATGAGACCTGAGGCCCACGTCAACCCGCCCCCGAAGCTGCCAAGCGCAATCAGATCATGCGGTCGGACCCTTCCGCTGCGCAGATAATGATCGAGCGCGATCGGCAGTGAAGCTGACGAGGTGTTCCCGTATCGCTCGATGACGGAGCACAGAGAATCCGGCGCAATCGCCAACCGTTTGGCGAGTTGGGCAAGGATTCTTCCGTTGGCCTGGTGCATGATGAACTGCGACACATCCCGCAGCTCGACGCCGAACTCTTTCACTGTGTCCCGCAAGGCCCGTTCGAGATGCCTCACGGCCAATCGGAACAAGGGCGCCCCCTGCATCCGCAAGGAGTGCTCCTGGCCATCGAGAGTTTCAGGACTTGCAGGTCTGCGCGATCCACCGGCACGAATACGAATCAACTCATGCCGCGCGCCATCGGAATGGAGCCGAATCCCCAGAAGTCCACGGCTTGGCTGATCCGCGTCCGGTTCACCATGCACAATCGCTGCACCGGCGCCGTCGCCAAATAGCAGCGCTGTGTCGGAGTCGCTTGGGTCGAGCGTGCGCGACTTCACCTCCGCTGCCGCGACAAGGCAGGTCTTCGCCTGGCCGCTCCGAACCATCGCATCGGCCATCGAAAGACCATACAAAAATCCGGAACACGATGCGGCGACGTCAAATGCCGGCACGTTGGTACAACCCAGCTTCCGTTGCAGGTGGCAGGCCGTAGAAGGGAAGGCCATATCCGGAGAGGTGGTCGAAACGATGATAACGTCGACTGCCCTCAATGCAAGCCCTGCTGCGTGCAGCGCGTCGCGTGCGGCGGGCACAGCCAAATCGGAGGAGGCCTGGGACGCCTCTGCCCACCGGCGCTCTCGGATCCCTGTCAGTTGCAGGACCCTCTCAGGATCGATTCCCAGCGCAGCACCGGCCTCGCGATTGGAGACCACGCGATCTGGGAGGTAGCTACCTGTTCCGATGATCCTGGATCGAATCATTGCTGAGTTGCCGAGGGGTTGCACCAACCGCGCGGGATTATAGGTCTCGCGCCTGCAGCGGTCAACCCGAGCGGGAAAGATTGCTTTTGGAAGAGGCTCCTGCTAGCTTTGCAATAGGAACTCATGAAGAGCAATCTGTTACAGACGGACCTTCTTTCGGTCACGCATGGGCTGAGATTTGCCTTTGGTATGGCGGCACTCTGCCTGCTCATTGGCTGCTCAAGCTCTCCAAAGAACGGCGATGCCACGTCCAAGAAAGCCCTGAGTGGAACGGACGAATCGATCTTCCTCGGCGATACGATTGAAAAGAACTACGATCCAAACGTCATTATGAAACGTGGGGAGGCCTTCTTCGAGAAGGAGGAATTCGCCGAAGCCATCGTTGAGTATAACCACTTCCTCGATCTGCATCGTAGTCACATGCTCGCACCTTACGCCGGTTTTCGGATCGGCGAAAGCCACATGAAGCGGGCGAAGGGAATTGATCGCGACCCCGAACCCATCCAAAAAGCCATTGATTCCTTCGAACGGTTGCGAAGAGACTATCCGGGCAGCCGGTACGACAGCGAGGCGGCCGACAGGATTCAGGAATGCCACGATCTGTTGGCTCAGATGCATCTATTTGTCGGGCAGTTTTATTACCGGCGGCAGTCATATCTTGCCGCGGCACACCGCTTTGAGCAGATCATGAAGATCTATCCTGACAAGTCTGTGGCACCTGATGCGCTGTACTTCCTGGCTCTCAGCTACCACGACCTTGGAGCGGACGATTGGGCGAGTGAGAAATTGACGTTGCTTGCGGACAAATATCCCAACAGCACGCATTCAAATGACGGCGCAAAACTGCTCGCCAAAATCACGAAATCTCAGCCCTCGGTGCTCATTGCAAAAAAGCCGGAGGCATCTGTACCGGTCCAGGAACCGGCCCTTGCGGCTCAAGAGAGTCAGCGTTCCGTTCCGGCAGGGGGCGTAACTCCCCAGGTGGCCAATGGACTGATGCGGCTTCCTTCTGCCACCGCCATGGGACAGGGATTTGTCAATTGCCGTCTCGGCGCCTGGTGCTAACGCAGGCTGGTGAAACAGGTTGTCAGCTGCGTTCTCGCGTCGCTCGTTCCCTCGACATACAACACTGAAGTATGCCTCGGTCGCTCGCTAGCTGCGGCCTTGCTCGACAACCCGTTTGACCAGCCTGAGGATTTGGCGCTTCGAGTATCGCCGAAGATGGCTTTTTGAGACGCCTGCTAGGACAGAGGACCTGCCCTTCCAATTCTCTAAGCATCGTTCTCGCATCGCTCGACCCTCGATGAAGCCGGAGGCAAAGTACCTATCCGCACGCATGTGATCGAAGCGAGCGGCTCAAGGAAGCTTGGGATGTACCTCTTCGGCCCCTCGCTCACTGCGGCCTAGCCGGCAACTGATTTGATCAGCCTGAATAGAATAGTGGCGGGAAAGAAGTACTGTCTACTGGCCCAAATACCAGCCGATGCCATGCCGCTCCAAAAAACTTGTAATCATCGTGAGTGAATTGGCATAAATCATGACGCCGACGATGACAAGCAGCACACCGCTGACAGTGGAGACTCCCCAGAGGTAGGCGCGGGCTTGTTTGAAATACGCCAGGAAGCGATCGACACCCAAGGCCGTCAAAAACAGCGGTAGCCCCAAACCAAGCGAATAACTTGTCAGCAGCAACACGCCGTCGAGTAAGGAATCTGTCGTGCTCGCATACAACAGGATTGTTCCGAGCACGGGCCCGACGCAGGGCGTCCAGCCGGCTGCAAACGCGATCCCGATCAAAAACGAGCCGAGATATCCCACCGGCCGGTTGCGGAATTGGAACCGGTGCTCCATCTGCAAAAAATTGATGTTGAGAATGCCGAGCAAGTACAGGCCGAAAATGACAATCAGTAGGCCCCCGATACGCCGGATGTGCTCCTGATAAGTCATGAGCAGCTGCCCGACGAAACTGGCGGAGGCCCCGAACGCGATGAATACGACGGAAAAGCCGGCGATGAACAACAGAGCATTCGCCACGATTGCTCTCTTGAACTGTGACCGCGCATTGGCATCGGTCAGTTGCTCGATCGACAAACCTGTGATGTAGGAAATGTAGGACGGGACAAGCGGGAGCACGCATGGTGAGACGAACGACAGCAATCCCGCCGAAAAGGCAGCAATAATCGAAATCTGAGTCAGCGATTCGGACACGGTAGATCGTTATGACTTCATCAACATGTCAATCAACTGGTGCGCTTCAGGAGCTTCCCAGTCACGGGCGCCGAAGATGTGCTGCCGCACAACCCCCTGACGGTCAACCATGAATGTCATCGGCAGCGTCCGTGCCCCATAAGACAACCCGACGCGAAAATCGGCGTCGTGAAGAATGGGAAAGGTGAGTTTGTTTTCTTCCTGAAAGGGCCTGGTGACCGCCGCTCCCTGTGCATCGGTCGACACGGCGAGAATCTCGAAGTCTTTTCGATCGTACGTCCGGTACAGACGCTCCATGGCCGGCATCTCTACCCGGCACGGCCCACACCAGGTGGCCCAGAAATTGAGCAGCACCACTTTCCCCCGCAATTCAGACAGAGATACAACCCGCCCATTCATGTCGCGAAGCTGAAAGTTGGGGGCCGGCTCGCCGGGCTTGACGATTCCACGTTGGGCCACTGATGTCGAGCTGCCGGCCTGGCTCGACGCCGATACGACCATCGCCATCAATACAGACAGCAGTGTGGCAATCAGAAGAGGTTTCATCCTTGATCCACCATCGAAGGTTCTTCAAGTGGTGCACGAGTTCCGGCCGTCTTGGGCGTCACGTTAAGCAGCTTGGTCAATGTTTGAAGGCTGTCAAGTCTCGTCCAATCACGCGGTCCAATGACGATCTCTTGAATGATGCCTTGCTGATCGATGATAAACGTTTCGGGGACACCCATCCGCTTATAAGGTTTATCGGTCCGACCCCAGGAATCGACCAAGACCGGGAAGGTCAGGTTCAAGCCTTTGACAAACGGTGGAATGTCCTTTGTCGTCGTCACCCGGTCGATACTGACCGCTAAAATCACCAACCCGTCTTTTTCGAAATTTTTATTGAGGATCTCCATCGAAGGCATTTCTTCGCGGCATGGCTTGCACCAGGTCGCCCAGAAGTTCAAGAAAACAACCTTCCCCCGAAAATCAGACAGACGATACGGTTTTTCGTTCAAATCCGTGAGCGAAAAATCAGGGGCCGGTTTGCCGACAGCGAGCGGCTCATATTTGGCGCTCTGCAGCCAAACCAGAGTGAAGACGGCGACGAGAATGACCGTACCAACGCCCAAAATCAGCAGGCGTGAAGTGCCGTTCCCGGGAGTTGTGACTGGGAGTGATTGCTCTACCACAGTTTGATTCTCCACCCCTGTCTTGCCGGATGCTAAACCGCGGCGATTCTGCACCCTGCCGATTCCCTCTTGCTCTTCACTCGATTTCCCGGGACGCGTCGTTCATTATCTTCACCCACCCACCCCGACGCGCCGGGACGCGTCGTTCACCGTAAAGGCGGCAGTGAGGTCCCGGACGCGAAGGAATAATGAGGTCAGGTTTGTGAACGCCCGCGAGTTGGTGAGCGGGCCGTGTCCCGTGAGCGCTCAGTGTCTTGCAGCCGAGGAGGTACATACCAAGCTCGCTTGAGCCGCTCGCTTCAATCGCATGCGAGCGGAGAGTAGCTTTGCTCCAATGAGCTTGCATTGGAGCTTGAGGGGAACAAGCGACCGAGAGTGAATTTGGACACGGCTTTGAGCATCCGCTTAGGCATAGGCATGCAGACCCGACAGCAAGAAATTTACACCCCAGAAGCAAAAAATGACCATCAAGAAGCCGAACACCGCGTAGATTGCGGCACGCCGGCCCTCCCAGCCTCTCGTCATTCGTGCGTGGATATAAGCGCCGTAGATGAGCCAGACGATCAGCGACCAGGTTTCTTTAGGGTCCCAACTCCAATAGCCACCCCAGGCGTAATTCGCCCACATGGCGCCCAAAATAATGCCGAAGGCAAGCATGGGAAATCCGATCATGATGGCCTTATAGCCCAACTCATCGATCGTTTCGAGGTCCGGGAACGCCGCGTAAAAACGAGACCGGCTCCCGCGCTGCTCGGCCCGCTCCTTGAACAGATACATCACTCCAAGACCACCGGCCATCGCGAACGCCGCATAGCTGGTCAAGGTGACGGAGACGTGAATGTAGATCCAGTAACTATTGAGCGCTGGGACGAGAGGCTCAGCCGTCT
>DASTJX010000266.1:0-3039 GCA_035716265.1 Nitrospira sp. | reverse complement strand
ATGAACTCAAAACCGGGAGCCGACGTGAATACAGGGCGGAGCATTTTTAACGGGAAAGGCCTCTGTTATTACTGCCACGGAATGGACGGCGATTTGGAGAAGCTACCTCAATTAGCCCCTGACACCGCCGCGTTCATTGCCGAGCTTAATCCCAAGCCACCGGACCTGAGGAGCCGAAAGGGGCTGCGGTTACAATCCGACAAGGCGCGGGCGAGAATCATCCGGGAAGGTCATCTGGGGACCGGCATGTTTCCGGATACCACAATGACTGATCAGGACCTTAAGGACACCTTGGCCTATCTTGCGGTGTTGAGGAAACAAGGTTATCCGGGCAAGAGGATCCATCCATGAGGCACCTCGTCATCGCGCTCGGACTCTTCGCGTGCGTTGCGAACGTCCACAGTGTGGCTCCGGCATCCGATTCACAAAAAGGACACGTCAACGCGAATGATGCCGATGCCGGAACCAAGCCGTTGACCGGGGACAGCATACGCGGTGAAGAATTGTACAAAGCTAGTTGCGTGGTCTGTCATGGTGCCCGGGCGACAGGTGGGGTCGGTCCCCGACTGGCGGCCAATCCCGTCCTGCTGGACGATCACGCGTTTCGGAAGACCGTGAATGAAGGGCGGCACGTCATGCCGCCGTTAAAAGGTAACGTCAGCGATCAGCAGATGGCCGATATTCTCGCATGGCTGAAGACAGTCCGGTAGCCCCCCTTCGACAACCGGTAAGACTTCGAATTCGTCAGATGAGCCAGCTGGGATACACCAGCAAGACGGCGCCCATGGCCGCCATGACCACTCCGCTGACCAGTTTTAACCAGCGGCCCGCCCGGTCCTGCAACTTTGTGTGACTCAGGGTTATGACCGCGATCGTCACCATCAGACTGTCATCCAAGATATAGGCGAGGTTATAGAGCCCAAGGTATGCATAGTATTCCCATGGCGGCATCTGCCGCAGACTCAGGATCTGTGTGTAAAGCGCCGGAAAGCCTGCCGTACACAGCAACTCGATCAGATTGACCAGGACTGCAAGTATGACAATCCCTACCAGAGCGCCGACGATGTCTTCGGCTTGGAGAATACGGCGCACGCGGGCATAGAACGCGGGTTTGGCAAATTCTGGAATAGAGAAAGACACTCCCTGATGCAGCGCAAAAAAGTCCTTCAGGTTGACCACTCCGACCAACAGCGCGACTGCACCGAGGCTCACTTGAAGCGTACGTGAAATACCGACCACGAGAAACACGCTTAACCAGGCTGCCATGAACGCAAAGTACACCAGGCCGCTGACCATCACGAACACTCCCGCGAGCAGAGCCATCTTTCTGCGATCGTGCAGATTCACGAGCAGCGACAACAGAAAGAGGAGAACCCACATGGCACAGGGATTAACTCCGTCCAGTAATCCCAGGATGACTGTGAATAGAGGCAGACCCAGGTCACTGACGCGAACCTCTCCTAACCATGGTGCCTGGAAACGTCCTTGGGCGACGGATGAGCGAGCGCCCCGGGGATCCTGCCGGTCGAGCCTCTCTCGGATCTCATTGCCGGTGGTGTCGTTCGACTGAAAGCCTACGATCAGCTCCCCATCGATGACAAATGCCGGGACGCCAAGCTGGGTCATGCCTTGTATCGCCGCCAGGCTCTTCAGGCGTCGCAGCGCCGCTGGGTCCTCGGCGATATCGTAAATCCTGATACTGACCAATGGGCGTTCCGCCCGGAGCTCATTGAGAAACACCTTGGCGGTTTCACAGTGTGGGCAGCCAGTGCGAACGTACACGTCTATTTCCGGATGGAACACCCCGGCCGGGACAGCCTCCGGAATTAGCAACAGCATGAGCAGCAGGCAGAGGCTGATGCGACGCGGCATGAAAGATCTCAACCGACGGGCACTAACTCACCCTGTCGAACGGTGCAACGGATCGGATGTACGCCATGACGTCGAACATCTGCTCATCCGTGAGCTTGCCGCGAAACTCATGCATCGGAGTGAACAAGGCGCCGTTGGCAATCGTGACGAGCAATTCCCAGTCGGTTTTGGCTCGGGACGCCTGTGACAGAAGATTGGTGGGACGAACGATCAAATCGCGACTATCGGGACCGTTTCCGTCCAGCTGCTTTCCGTGGCAACGAAGACAGTGTTGTTGATAGACGGTTTGCCCGGCTTGTGGATTCCCGCGCATGGTTTGCGCGGACACCAACGACGCAGCCGCAATGATGAAAGTCATGGCGCTGAACAGCATGGGCTTCAAGTGCATGTTCAATTCCTTTCTTGCATGACCTCAAGTCGGTGCAGGATATGTGCCTGCAGCTGCAGGTTCAATCGCGTCCCACGCCTCCCTTTGTATGTACCGTTTTGCGGCAGTCTGGAAATACCGTGTGGGGAGAGAGGCCCCACATCAGTCACATTCAAAGACTCATGGGATGAACATGGAAGGTACCGACTACATCAATGGCATCGCCATTGCTTCTTTCGGTAGATCATGAGGCGTACCGGTCTATGCGGAGTCGTTGTGATGCTGGTTGGAATGCTGCTTGTCAGCCGGTGTCACCATCCCACTCCTTCGGCCGCAGCTGTGGAAATTGCGCTGAGAACAACGTCTGATGAGAAGGTTTTGAAGGAACTCGTGGCGGCATTCGACCAAGCTGAGATCGCTGTGCAGCAGGCCAACCTGGAAGCGCTCATGTCGTTTTACGGGAAAGATTACAACTACCATGGTCTCAAGCGGCCTGACGTGCGGCGGGTGTGGGCCGAGGTCTTCAGTCATTATGG
Organism: Nitrospira sp.; assembly: GCA_035716265.1. Taxonomy (GTDB): domain Bacteria; phylum Nitrospirota; class Nitrospiria; order Nitrospirales; family Nitrospiraceae; genus Nitrospira_C. The sequence goes on along the minus strand of DASTJX010000266.1, from coordinate 264 downwards.
ACATGTCAGGTCCAGGCATGTGTTCAGCCACCTCAAAATAGTGCAAGAGGGATCACGGAAGCAGGCCTTTGTGACGTGCACCGGTGGGCTCTACGGGACAGACAAAGACTCCGGAGCAGCAATTACGATCGATAGCTGGGTGGGCGAAGTGCATTCCCTCGTCAAAGAAAACGACAGATGGAAATTCCAAGGTAATGTGCGCGGCACCTCGCCTTCTGTCCCTCCAACCAGCGCGCCGCATCACCCTCTCTTCTAGACCGAGCT
>DASTJX010000265.1:0-4518 GCA_035716265.1 Nitrospira sp. | reverse complement strand
TCAGGCGTGATATAGGGAGCTTGGCGAAAGGGCACATGACATTCAGCGCGACCGAGCTCAAGCTCGTATTAGCTGAGATCACTCCGGCCCTCATCCAAGGTTGGATTCAGAAAATCTACCAACCGGGGGCGCGTGTGGTCGTATTCGAACTACGTGTCAGGGGAGCGACCCACCGGCTTCTCGTGTCATGCGAACCAGAAACTGCCCGGCTCCATCTTGCCCGACATCGATCAAGAAATCCGCCGAGTCCGCCGCCATTCTGCCAGTTTCTGCGCGCCCATCTAGAGGGAGCCCGGCTCTGCGGGATGCATCAGCTGGGCGAAGACAGGGTTGTCACCATGGAGTTCACCACCAAGTCAGGATCCCGGACCGTCGTCTGTGAGCTCACAGGGCATGCGGCCAATATCCTGGTGCTCGATGAACATCAACATGTCCTGCGCGATCTGAACCACCAGCGAGACCGTATCGGTCAACAGTATCAGCCCCCTGCGAGCCACCCATCTGCCTTGGATGAGAAGGTGGTCGCTTTTGACTCCGCCAAGACAGAGGACCACCGCTTCCCGGTTTCTGCAGCCATTGAAGCGTATTATCGAGACAACGAAACCCGGGCCGCCTGCGATCGAGGCAGACTCGAGGAGCTGAGATCGCTTCGAAAAGCCATCAAGAAAACGCGACGACGGATAGATGCGTGGCGCGAGGACCTGGCGAAGGCGACGAGATATCGGGATTATGCCCGATACGGCAACCTCATGAAGGCGAATCTGCGGTCCATCATGCCTGCGAATGACCAGGTCACACTCGTGGATTACTACGACGAATCGCTCCCCGAAGTCACGATCCCCCTTGATCGGTCCAAGTCCGCCATCGGCAACATGGGTGACTATTTCAAGAAGCACCGCAAATATCTGGCGGCGGAACGTGAATTGGTCCCACGCATCGCACAAGCGGAAGATGAATTGAATGCACTGGAGCGGGAGATTGCGTCCATCGAGCAAGGGACCCGTACGCCTTCTGGCGAAGGACGACCAGCCCGATGGAACCCAGTGACGAAGCGGAGTACGTCCGGCCGAGCACGAGGTCCCTTCCGGCGCTTCACATCCAGCGATGGGCTTCCGATTTTCGTGGGACGCAACGCGCAGGAGAATGACCAACTCACTTTCGGACTGGCTAACAACGAAGACTTGTGGCTCCATGCCCGAGGCGCGCCCGGATCCCATGTGGTGGTGCGGTTGAGCAAAGGCTCGGATCCGCCGCCGGAAACCCTGCGGGATGCGGCGACGCTGGCGTTACTCTACAGCGACCTGAAGAAGAGCGGAAAAGGCGAGATCGTTTACACAAAGCGCAAATGGGTCAAGCCCGCCAAGCGCCGGGCCCTCGGGTCAGTCATCGTCAGTCAAGAGAAAACCATCTATGTGCAATTGGATCGGAAGCGGTTGGAAGCCCTTAAAGCTGGCCAGCTGAGGTCTCCGTCGTAAGATTTCATCTTTCGCTGGAGGAACCTGTCCTCTTGAGCTAGGCTCATCAGAAGTGTCTCGCTAAGAGGAAGGTGTAGTATGTCGCCTTCGCCACCTTCAGCAACCGCAGCTGCGACCATACTTGTCGTCGACGATGATGCCACGGTCGTCGCCTACTGCAAGAAGATACTCCAAGAAGCCGGGTATTCTACCCTTTCCGCGTCTGGAAGCTCGGAAGCCTTAAAGATCTGCAAGCAGCACGGCGGCACAATTGACTTGCTGATTACCGACCTCGTGCTGCCTCCGCCGGAGTTCTCTTTCGCGTCATCCGAGAATGAATTCCCCCATGTTCACGGGCACGAACTCGCACTCCGGGCGCTCAGGATCCGGAAAGACTTGCATGTGATTCTCATGTCAGGAAATCCGGACACTGATCTTGCCGGATATGGCATTCGGAAAGACACACTTCCGTTCCTCTCGAAGCCGTTTGCCCCCTCCGCCATCGTCTCGTTGGTGAAGCAGACATTGCAGGCTTCCCCGCCTACTCTCGAATCGCTGCTCAAACAACCATCACCGGGCACGAAGGGTGCCGACGAGTGGTTCGACTGACTGACCAGGCACTGCCTTTGTCCCCAAAAATGAAAAGGGGTGCCATGAGTCATGGCACCCCTTCTTGTCTGCGTTACGAGCGGTACGACTTACCAGCGGTCCCGCTTGCCACCTGCACCACGGCCTCCACCGCCGCCGAATCCCCCACGGCCGCCGCCACCACCAGCGCGGGGCTCTTGCGGACGTGCTTCATTAACGGTTAACGTCCGGCCCCCCATATCCGAGCCATTGAGCGCGGAAATCGCGGCTTGCGCCTCGGAGTCCGAGGACATTTCCACGAATCCAAATCCACGGGACTGTCCCGTGAACTTGTCCGTAATGATCCGCGCAGAAGCCACCGCCCCATGCGCGCCAAACAGATCACTCAATTGCTGCTCGGTCGCCGAATAGGGCAACCCACCGACGTAAATCTTCGAACCCATGTGGGGTTCCTCCTTTGAATGTGACATTGTCTTGAACACGAGGAACGGGGAAGGAGCGGGCCGAAGACGCGAGACATGCGGCGACTTAGGTCTGACTTCCGACGAGATTCCCGGACAAGGCAACATCGATGTTGCGGGCCCTACAGCTGAACCAACTTCGTCGCAAGGCCCGTACGACGAAGTAAGTGCAACCCTAGCATAGGGGCTGGTGTATTACAACCTGGAGGGCGGCAGGAAAAGTTCTTACGTTCTCGGGCTTATTCGCCCACTCGCACCAAAGATCCTTGTACCTTGCAATAGGCAAAGGTCTTATAAAATAAGACGATTGTCATGACCAGCAAGGCGACGTTCAGCCCGCCGGCCCAAGCCAAGTGGGACAAGGGGACCAGGCCTTCACGGAGGACGCCACGCATGCCTTCAAAGACATGGGCGGCTGGATTCATCCAGGCTACCACCTGAAGCCAATGCGGCAGAACCTCGAGCGGGTAGAACACACAGGAGATGGGCTGGAAGAGAAACACCAGACTCCAAGCCAGGATTTCCGCCTCCTGCCCAAACCTCATGATGAGAGAGGTCGTCAACACCCCGATGACCCACCCTGTAATCACCAAATTCACGACGAAGGGAAGCAACCACAACCCCATGATCAACACGTTGTAGTCATAAAACAACCATGCACAGATGCCCATGACGATCGAGACGCACGTCACCTTGAAGATGCTCATCGCAATCGTCGCGGCCAGGAACTCAGCCGGGGACAAGGGACTGGCGAACAGGTTCATGAGATTGCGGGCCCATAATTCTTCAAGGAACGAGATCGTGATACCTTGCTGGGAGCGGAACAGCATGTCCCACAGGATCAATGCCCCCAGGAAGAACGTGACGAAGCCCGGCACTTCTGGCTGATATTTCGCCAGGTACATGGTGATGAAGCCCCAGATCACGAGGTCCAGGAAGGGCCAATAGAAAATCTCCATGATCCGTGGCAGGCTGCGACGATAGAGGTAGAGATGTCTCGCCACGAGTGCAACGATGCGATGGCGTTTCATGCGGAGCCTCCGGTAAGGTCCGGCGGACCATGATCGTGCTCGCACCCACCGCATGCATGGTGCCTCCCGAGCAACTCGTCCATCAGACTGCCTATGCCTTGGAGCATCGAGGCACCGGCTCGACGCCCTCCGGGAACGGGACGCAAAGCAAGGCCCGCAAGGATGAACGGCATGACGAGCAAGCCAGCGACAAACGCCAGGTTGGGAGAGATTTCGTCCGACACTAAGACGAGGGCCCATGCAAGCAGCACAGGCACGACTCCGACGACGAAGCTATTGGCGACCACACGCCAACTGCAGGTCCGCCTCCACAGTCCGATGGCGCCTACGGTGAGCCAGAGAATCCCCCATGCGGCACTCAAGGCCAGGCCACCCAGAAGCGCGCCGACTGCAAAGTTGATCATGGCACTGTGCATCCTGTCTCCTGGCGTTTACCGCTCTCTTGCGAGCTTGAGAAACACCTCTTCAAGATCGGCTTGGCCGAATCGTGCAACGATCTCTCGAGCCGTTCCCTCAGCAACGATCCTGCCTCGTTGAAGGAAGATGATCCGGTCCGACATCTCCTCCATTTCACGCATGTTGTGCGACGTGTACAGGATACTCAGGCCCGCCGACCGACGTTCTTCTTTCAAGAGCGCGCGGATTTTGTGGGCGATGTCGGGATCGAGGCTCGCCGTCGGTTCGTCGAGAAACAGGATCTTTGGTTCCGTGAGCAGCGCCTTGGCCAGCGTCAGCCGCGTCATCTGACCGGAAGAAAGTTTTCTTGTCACTTTATGGCGAAATTCCTCCATCTCAAGCTTCTTGACGATGTCATCCACTCGCCGATAGATTTCAGAGAGCCCATACAGTCGGGCCACGACCCACAAGTTCTCCTCCACCGTCAGTGCCAGCGGCATCGAGATGTAGGTCGACGAAAAATTCACCTGCTGGAGAATCTGCTCACGATGAGCGGCCAACTCCATCCCAAAGACCTCGATCCTGCCA